>JAJCYJ010000308.1 GCA_029262975.1 Saprospiraceae bacterium | reverse complement strand
TTCTCATGGCTTTTTAAAAGATGCCAAGAAGAAAGGCGAAATTCTGGTCCGGCGTTTGGATGAATTAATGCAGGATAATATTCCAGTTGTTGTTTGTGAGCCAAGTTGTGCATCTGCGCTTAACGATGACCTTCCTGACATGATAGAGGATGAGAACTTAGCCAAAAAACTCCAAAAAAATGTTGTTTCTCTTGATATATTTATTGCTGATCTAATTACTAAAGGAATTAAAATTCCAACATTAGCATGTACGTCTACTAAGGTATTACTGCACGGGCATTGTCATCAAAAGGCATTATATGGTACCGGAGCATTGAAGACAATATTTGAAAAAATCCCAGACGTTACGTTAGAAGAAATACCTTCTGGCTGTTGTGGTATGGCGGGTTCGTTTGGTTATGAAAGTGAGCACTACGAAATTTCTAAAAAAATAGGAGAAGAAATACTATTTCCCGCAATTAGAAATGCTTCTGAAGAATATGCAGTCATTGCAAATGGGTTCAGTTGCAGACACCAGATCGCCCACTTTACAAATGCAAAAGCTAGGCACTGGGTGGAATTAATAGAAGTTGAGTAGTCGTGATTATTTTAATCGAGATGATTCAAGGTGCTCTGTATTTTATAGCATATTAGTTGCGTTGAATTAAAAAGTAGACGTGCAACTGTATAGCATAGAAAGATCCATTCACATATTTTATGAAACCTATTACTCGTCAGGAGACTTAGTTGAAGATTACAAAAATAGGTAACTTTCTCAGTAATTATAATCCTTGAATATTGAAGAAGAATTAGGTTGTTGGAATATGTGTTGAATTCAATTTGAGCTCTCCCATCTGTTCGTCTGATATCGGACTTGGACTATCAATCATCACATCCCGCCCCTGGTTATTTTTTGGAAAAGCGATAAAATCCCTGATGGAATTTTGCCCATTCATGACAGCGCATAATCTGTCAAAACCAAAGGCGATGCCACCATGAGGGGGTGCACCATATTCAAAGGCCCCCAATAAAAATCCAAACTGAGCTTCTGCTTCTTCTTTTGTAAAACCAAGAAGATCAAAATTCCGTGATTGTAATGCCCGATCGTGAATCCTAATTGACCCACCTCCGATCTCGACACCGTTAATGACCAGGTCATATGCATCCGCCCTTAGAGCTTTCATTGTCTCGTGATCGCCTGTTTTCATGCGTTCCTGGTCTTCTTTCTTAGGAGCTGTAAATGGATGATGCATGGCATGAAATCGATTTGCGTCTTCGTCCCATTCCAGTAATGGAAAATCCACAACCCATAGTGGTTTGAATTCAGTCGGATCCATGAGCCCCATTCTCCGGCCCATTTCAAGTCTCAGTTCATTCAGTTGTTTTCTTGTCTTTTCTGCTTCCCCGGAAAGGATTAAGAGCATGTCCCCCGCTTTCGCTTTCATTTTATCTCCCCATGTACGAAGCGCATCATCGTCATAAAACTTTCCAACAGAAGATTTAATAGTTCCATCTTCCTCGAATTTTACATAGACTAATCCTTTTGCACCCACTTGAGGTCTTTGTATCCATTCCGTCAATTTCTTGATATCCTTATTAGAATACTGTCCTGACTGCTTGGAAGCACATATGCCTACAATTAATTCCGCATTATCAAAAACACCAAATCCCTTTCCTTTTGCCAGATCATTTAATTCTACAAATCTCATCTCAAATCGTGTGTCTGGCTTATCACTTCCATACTGCTTCAAAGCATCGTCATAAGACATGCGTGGGAAGGAGGGGAGGGTCGTGTTTTTCAGACTTTGGAACAAATGCCTGGTCAATCCTTCAAATGTGTCTAATATATTGTCCCTGGTTACAAAACTCATCTCGCAATCGATCTGAGTAAATTCCGGCTGCCTATCTGCGCGTAAATCTTCGTCCCTAAAGCATTTGACAATCTGAAAATATTTGTCCATTCCAGCGATCATCAAGATCTGTTTAAAAGTTTGTGGTGACTGAGGCAGCGCATAAAACTGTCCGGGATTCATCCTGCTTGGTACGACAAAGTCACGCGCACCTTCAGGTGTACTTTTTATCAAAACCGGTGTCTCTACTTCAATAAATTCTTGTCCATCGAGATATTTTCTGGTTTCTATAGCCAGTTTACTCCTGAATATCAGGTTGTCTCTTACAGAATTACGACGGATGTCCAGATATCTATATTTCATTCTTAAATCTTCGCCACCATCTGTATCATCTTCTATCGTAAACGGAGGGACTTTTGATTCATTTAAGATGGTGAGCGCGTTAATCTCAATTTCGATATCACCGGTATCTCTGTTCGGATTCTTGTTGCTTCGCTCTTTGACTCGACCTTTAACCTTGATAACATCCTCGCGGCCCAATTTTCTGGCAGCCTCACAAAGTTCCACATTTGACTCCATGTTGAAGACTAATTGGGTAATGCCATACCTGTCCCGTAAATCCATAAAGGTCATTCCGCCAAAATCCCGACTCACCTGAACCCAGCCGCTGAGCGTGACATTTTGCCCTTCATTTTCTATCCTCAATTCACCACAATTATGAGATCTGTACATATTTTCTTTTTTGGAAGCGCAAAAATAAGTGATTGACACCTATAAAAAGAGGTATAAATGAAGTACATCTTATAATTATTCCCTAAAACATTGTCAGATGAGTCTCGTTAATATAAGGTCTTGTACATTTGGCGGACAATATTCAATTTAGTGAGTCATCAATAGCTTTCAGAGATTAGAAACGAATGAGTAATCAATACAAAACAGATGTAGAGGCGGTAGACGCCCTGGCAAAAGCATATCACGATTTAAGTGATGAAATAGGTAAAGTAATAATAGGCCAAAAACAGGTAGTAAAGTCGGTATTAATATCATTATTCAGTAATGGTCACAGCCTTTTAGTCGGCGTCCCGGGACTGGCGAAGACTTTATTGGTCAGCACGATTGCAGAAGTACTTGATCTTGAATTCAAAAGAATTCAGTTTACACCTGACTTGATGCCTTCTGATATCACAGGATCAGAAATTTTGGACGATAAGCGCCAATTTAAGTTTAATAAAGGCCCTCTCTTTGCTAACATTGTACTTGCAGATGAGATTAATCGGACTCCCCCTAAGACACAAGCCGCTCTTCTCGAAGCCATGCAAGAAAGAAGTGTAACGGTATATGGTGATAACTACGCATTGCCAAAACCCTTCTTTGTATTGGCAACACAAAACCCGATCGAACAGGAAGGAACGTATCCCTTGCCAGAAGCTCAGCTTGATAGATTTATGTTTAATATACCCCTGACCTATCCTTCTTATGAAGAGGAATTAGATGTAGTTAGGCAAACAACATCTACTCATGTGCCCGATTTAAAACATATTCTTACTGGTGATCAGATTTTGTATTTCCAGGAATTGGTGAGGAAGGTACCTGCGGCTGACAATGTATTGCAGTATGCCGTTTCACTAGCTAACAAAACCAGACCGGGCACTGATAGAGCCGCAGATGTTGTAAATAATTATATTAGCTGGGGTGCTGGTCCAAGGGCATCACAGTACTTATTGCTCGGAGCAAAGTGCCATGCTGCGATATCTGGAAAGTATTCACCAGACATCGAAGATGTGAAAGTTATAGCAAGCGATATTTTGAGACACAGGATCGTACGTAATTATAAGGCTGAAGCAGAAGGTATAAGTGAACAAGATATCATATCTCAATTGTTATAAATTTCTTATCATGCAACCAGATTAGCTGTTGCATCATCTTATGAATGGATGACCTTTTAGTCAAGACGTGTATTGACAGTTCAGTGATCCTTAACTTAGTGGAATAATAACCTCTGCTTAAAATAGTAGTACACATGCGTAAGTGCACCCGATATATATTTTATTTCTTGATTTTGACGATCATATTAGCCTCGTGTTCGAATTCAGAAAATTCGATGAAATACAAGGTTAAACCAAGTGCACTAGGCGTTATGAATGAAATCGTTGTGATCACTGATAACGATTTATGGACCAGTATTGTAGGAGATACAGTAAGACACTTTTTTGAAGGAATCTACCCATTGACACCACGGCCAGAACCTTTGTTTGACTTACGTCAATATGAAGTAGGTGAAATTTACAGCCAACCACTTAAAAAAGAACTAAGAACCTATTTAATTTTGGCTAACCTGGATGATACAGAGTCGGAGGTAACCAAGTTTGTAGCAAATGACCTTGGGGAAGATAGAATTAAAAGAGCTGCAACAGATAAGGATTTTAATACCTCGGTAGGCCGTGATAAGTGGGCTACAGGACAAATTCTAATCTATGTTTTTGCGCACGGTACAGATCAGCTTGCAGCAGCTGTAGAACACAACTTTAATGGAATTGCCAGCCGGGTAAATGAGCATGATAGTATTCAATTAGATCAACTTTCGTACGCAAGAGGAAAGAATATCGGATTGACTAGTGATATGCTTGGAAGATTTGGAGCAGCTATAGAAGTCCCTGCTGATTATAAAGTTGCCTTGAACGCGCCAGAAGATCACGGATTATATTGGCTTCGAAAAGATGATAAAGATGGAGCTTTAAATATGGCGTTTCGAATTTATGACTATAAGAATCAGAGTTTTCTTTCAAAAGATTCAGCCGTAGTTCGCTTCAATTCTTTTGGGCGATATGTTTCTTCAAGTGCACCGAATACTTATGTTATCGTCAATGATCTTGATCTGCCTATGCTCGAATTTGAAAGGACCATTTCAACCCGATATGCCAAAGAATGGCGGGGAATCTGGGAAATGGAAAATGACTTTATGGGCGGCCCATTTATAAGTTATGCGATCGTCAATGAGACGAAAGGTAAAGTGCTCGTTATTGATACTTTTGTTTTTGCCCCAGGTAAGAAAAAGAGAGATATGATGCAGCAAATCGACCTGATCGTGAAGAAAATCAAGTGGTAGGGACGCCATATATTATATCCCTAAATTTTTACTAGCTGGAATTGTATCGGTTATTAAGAATAAGGCCTTATCGGAATCCTTGCCGGAAATGATAAAATACTTCGTTGGTACGTAGCATCTGTTTGAAACCCTGTATGCTCGTATCTTCATCAATTACAGCACATTCGATGTCCGCTATTTCTGCAAAATCTTGCAAGTATTCTTTAGAGAGATTTTGACTAAAACAGGTGTGATGTGATCCACCTGCTAATATCCATGCTGCAGCTCCGATTTTAAGATTTGGGTGCGGTTGCCATAACACTCGGGCAACAGGTAATTTGGTGAATTTTTTGGGAGGGCTAATGGCATCAACATTATTAACCACCATCCTGAATCGATTGCCGAGGTCAATCATAGAAGCATTAAGAGCTGGACCGACACTCCCGGTAAATACCAGCCTGACAGGTTGTGCTTTTCCTCCAATCGAAAGAGGATGTATTTGACAGGACGGTTTTTCTCCGGCTATGGAAGGGCAAATCTCGAGCATGTGCGCTCCGAGCACCATCATTTGCTTGCCATCCATATGGTAGGTATAATCTTCCATAAATGAATTTCCTCCGGGTAACCCATGTGCCATTACTTTCATAGAACGAACCAAGCCTGCCGTCTTCCAATCTCCTTCGGCACCAAAGCCATATCCTTCAGACATTAATCTCTGTACAGCAATGCCAGGTAATTGTGTCAGACCTGCCAGGTTTTCAAATGTATCCGTAAATGCCATAAAATCGCCTTCTGCCAAAAATGAACGAAGGCCAACTTCAATTCTGGCTGCTTCTATTAAAGATTTGTGTTGTCGCCCTTTGGGCATTAATTGTTTTACGACTTCATATTCATCGAGATAGGAGTCGACAGTCTTTAAAATATCTTTCTTTCGGGCTGCTTTTATATGAGTAGAGATTTCCTCAAGACCATATCCTTGTACCGAATAACCAAACTTTATCTGAGCAGAAACCTGGTTTCCTTCCGTGACCGCGACATCCCTCATATTATCGCCAAAACGAGCTATTTTCATCGTAGAACTGTCTTTCCATGCCACAGCTACTCTTGTCCATATTGAGATTCGCTCGATTACTTCCTCGTCCTTCCAATATCCAACGACAACTTTCCGATTGATACCAAGCCGGGTATTCATAAACCCAAATTCACGACCGCCATGAGCAGATTGATTCAGGTTCATGAAGTTCATGTCTATAGTATTCCATGGAATGTCCGAGTTGAATTGTGTATGCAGATGAAGCATTGGTTTATGCAATATTTTTAAACCGTTGATCCACATTTTTGAAGGAGAAAATGTATGCATCCATATGACAAGTCCTACACAACGATTAGAAGTATTAGCATCGAGACAAAGCTGAAGAATTTCATCAGGAGTACTTAGGGGCTTTTTATAAAGTACCCTTATAGGTATCTGACTAACGCCGTTTAAATGACGGGCTATTTTACGAGCATGCTCAGCAACTTGTTCTAAGGTCTTTACTCCATAAAGATGTTGGCTGCCCGTTATAAACCACACTTCCTGTTTATCGTATGAAATCATCAATTAACGTTGTATTGTAGTATCCAGAATTCAAGAATCTTACGTGATTCAAAATTTAAAATATCCAAGAGGCTTATTCTTGACCATAATATGAATTTGGCCCATGCTTTCTTTCATAATGTTTATGAATCAACGATTTTTTGAGTTTTGGGGCCATCGGATTAATCCCAATTCCAAGATATGCCATCTTGGCGCATTCTTCGAGGACTGCGCTATTGTAGACAGCCTTTTCGACTGTTTTACCCCAGGTAAATGGCGCATGATTGCCCAGTAATATCATTTCAACTTCCTTATATGAAAGAGCTCTCTGTTTGAATTCTTCTAGAATTTGATGTCCCGTCGCATATTCATAATCCCCCGCGATCAAATCATCAGTCATTGGTGGGGCACATGGTATATCCACCGCAAGATGATCCGCGTGTGTAGTACCCATGATCGGAATATCCTTTTGCGCCTGAGCCCATGCCGTAGCATAAGTAGAATGAGTATGAACAATCCCTCCAATGTCCGGCCAGTTATTATAAAGTACGGCGTGTGTTTTTGTATCAGAGGAAGGTCGTTTCGAACCCGCTACAATCTTCCCTTCAAAATCTATGATGACGATATCTTCGGGTCTTAAATGTTCATAAGGTACACCACTTGGTTTGATCGCAAATACACCATTTGATCGATCAACAGCACTGGCATTGCCAAAAGTAAACAAGACAAGCCCTAACTGTGGTAATCTCATGTTGGCCCGGTATACTTCTTCTCGTAGTTGTTCGTATTTAGCCATGGATTATTTCGTAATTAACTGTGATTCTATGAAATTGCCGAAAGCTCCATAAGTTGTATAAATTCGGTCATAAATTTCAACATTTTTCTTTGTAGGAATGTATGTTCTGTCAAATCCGGCACCCATGTTGTCCATGGCTTCCGATACGTTAGGATAAACCTTAGCAGCTGTGGCTGCAAACATTGCCGCACCCAGGGCACACGTTTGTTCGGACCGTGCAATTTTAATCGGTCGGTTCAGAACATCCGCCATAATCTGCATGACAAATGGTGATTTTCTGGCTACTCCTCCCAGACCTATCAATCCCTGGATTTCTATCCCTTCGCTTTGGAACCTTTCCACAATTTTCCGTGCACCAAAGCATGTTGCTTCGACGAGGGCTCTATATACTTTTGGAGCATTGCTGCCAAGCGTCAAGCCAACGATACCTCCAGAGACCAATTGATTGGCATCTGGTGTCCTGCGCCCGTTAAGCCAGTCTATTGCTATAAGCCCGGAAGTTCCTGGAGGAATTTTCGCAGCAGCTTTTGTAAGTGCCGAAATAATATTTTGCTCCGCTTCTTCCAGGAGTATTTTTTTTAGCTTTCTGTCAATCAATGAACTTTTGCCTACGGTTTCCTTTATTGACCACATAAGCAGCTCCCGGAACCATGCATAGACATCTCCAAAAGCTGATTGTCCCGCTTCAAGACCAATCACTCCGGGTATAACCGAACCATCAACCTGTCCACAAATTCCATTGATTAGTTTTGTTCCTACTTCTTCTTGTGGGGCGACCAGCATGTCGCAGGTAGAAGTCCCCATTACTTTGCTCAGGAAGTATGGTTTGATTTGACCGCCGACAGCCCCCATATGGGCATCGAAGGCTCCGACTGCAACTACAACTTTTTGTGATAGGCCCAGTTTTTCTGCCCATTCTATGGATAGCGTTCCTGCAGGTTGATCCGACGTATATGTGTCCGTATACAAGCGATCTCTTAAGCCATCTAATAAGGGATCAAGCTTTTTGAAAAAACGATTGGGAGGAAGCCCTCCAAAGTCTTTATGCCAAAGTGCTTTATGACCTGCGGCACATCTACTTCTCTTCATTTGAAGAATATCCTTGCCGCCACATAACATATACGGGATCCAGTCACAGTGCTCTACCCAGGAGTAAGCAGCTTTACGTACAAGCTTATCTTGTCTCAGAATATGAAGGATTTTGGCCCAAAACCACTCTGAAGAATAAACCCCTCCTTCATACCTGGTGAAGTCTACTTTGGATTTTTTGCTCAACTTGTTGATTTCTCCGGCTTCTTTTGTCGCTGTATGATCTTTCCAGAGGACAAACATTGCATTTGGATTTTCCCGGAATCTCTTTTTTAATGCGAGTGGCACACCTTTTTTGTCAACTGCTACCGGCGTAGAGCCTGTAGTATCAACACCGATACTGACTATTAAGTCAGCTGTGCCTTTTGGGCACTTTTTTATGGCCTCTTTTACTGAGCGTTCTAAGCCTTCCACGTAATCAAGTGGATGTTGCCTGAATTGGTTTTTTGCAGGATCACAATAGGTTCTTTTTTTCCATCGGGGATAATGGACTACTGAACTTGCAATTTCATTGCCGTTATTTGCATTTACGATGACAGATCTAACTGAGTCTGTGCCAAAGTCAATGCCAATCACAAAAGTCTGAGGCATTCGAAAAATTTATATACACAATAGTGTGAAAATAGAAAAAGCTAGACTAATGGAGGATTTAGACTGAATATGTAGAATAGGCCATTAAATTGTATCGGCTCTATTAAGCAATTGGTAAAGCTCCTGGCTCAATAATCGGGGCTGTATATTCAAAAATTGCTTTAGAGATTTTAGCTTGCCTTTAATTGATCTTACTCATATCTAAGAGATTCGATTGGATCAAGTCTCGAAGCTTTTAGTGCTGGGTATAGACCAGAAACAACGCCCACGAAAAGACAGACAAAAAAGGCAAGAAAAATCCATGGCCATGGAATGATAAATTGACTGCCAATTAAAAGGCTAACTGAGTTGCCTACCGCTATTCCAAGAAATACACCCACAAAGCCACCTATCTGAGTGATCACGATAGCTTCTGTAAGAAATTGGATGAGTATATTCCTCCGTTTGGCTCCGAGTGCTTTGGATACGCCAATTTCCCGGGTTCGTTCGGTAACCGTTACAAGCATTATGTTCATCAGACCAATCGACGCACCCAATAATGTCATTAAGGCTATGGCTATTGTTCCGAGTCGCAAATTGCGCGTCATGTCTCTCAGAGTGGTGAGGATGCTGTCACTTTTTCTGATTTCAAAATCATTTTTTTCATGTGCCTTTAACCCTCTTATATTCCTCATCGGTGTAATCGCGGCATTAATAGCCCCATCTACCTCAATTGCGCTGTTTAAACTGACCAGGAGATTGTAGTTTTTCTTTGGGAAGCCATAAATCTGTTTGGCCTTTGTTATACTAATGAAGATTCTGCGGTCGCTGTCACCATCAAAACTGCTTCCTTTTGACTCTAACACACCAATGACTTTGTACCTGTCCGCGTTAATAGAAATTATTTTGTTGATTGCCCTCTCTGGAACTTCGTCGAAGAGTTGATTCACCAAGTCCATACCAATGATACACTTATTTGCAGAGCCTTGAATTTCTGTATGTGTAAAATTCCTTCCGGCGGCTAATTCATAGTTGGAGACGTCAAAATAATTTTCATCGACACCACGAATGACGACAGTTGGATTAGTTTTATTCTGCATGAAGGCCACTTCTGCATTCGAACTACACCATGATTCTATAGAGGTTTTAGCTGTACCGTACTTGAACTTTTTCTTAAAAGCCATCGCTTGTTCAAAGATCAAAGGGTCGGCTCGTTTGGTTTGTTGTCCTCTTGTCCTTGCCTGAATATTTTCTCTAAGTGGACGGACATTAAATGAATTCGCTCCCAATCTGGAAAAACTATCACTCATTGAAAACAAAATACTGTCGATAGCTGTAAGAATACCAACGAGACAGGTAATCCCTACGGCTATTATCATAAGTGTCAGAGAAGTCCTGAGAAAATTAGACTTAAGTGATCTTAGAGCAATCTTGATATTTTCAGAAGTATTCACAATGTTCAGATGAATCGGTGAATATAGGTTACAATTATAAGAGCTATTACAAGAGTAGATATATCTGTCGATATTATAGACTAAATAATCGCCATCTTAATTATAAATATTCGTAATCAAATAAAGTTGCGCTTTATGATACCCAGTATATCCTTATGGATGGAGGGGTTAGCTGCGATGATGTGCTTACCAAAAAGATAATTTTCTCCTCCCTCGAAATCAGATATTTTTCCTCCGGCTTCCTGTACAAGTAAAATTCCGGCAGCTACGTCCCAGGCGTTCAACGTAGATTCATAATAACAATCAAATCTCCCGCATGCTACGAATGCTAAATCGAGGGCTGCCGCACCGAACCGTCTTATGCCTCTACCATGTCTCATAAAGTGACCTAGTGTCCTGATTAATGGAGCTACATCCTTTACCTTATATGGAAATCCTGTGGCTATCAATGAATTTGACACCTCGACTGTATCACTCACATAGATTCGTCGGCCATCGAGATATGCGCCACCATCTTTCCATGAATAAAAGCATTCGCCAGAATACGCATTCAATACGATGCCAATCATAATCTTTTGTTCGACCATGAGACCGACACTTATAGCAAAGTGTGGGATTCGATGTAGGAAATTGCTCGTTCCATCCAATGGATCAATAATCCATGTAAGCCGTTTTTCCTCTTGTAGTATTGTGTTCTCTTCAGTTATGAATCCAGCTTCCGGCAAGATCTTATGCAATCCGGCCACCAATTCTTCTTCTGCTTGCTTATCAACATAGGAGACAAGACTATTTAAGTCTTTTACTTCAATCTGTTCCTTTTCGACTTTGAACAGTTGTTCTTTTATGAAGTGTCCCGTAGTTTTTATCAGAGGAATACATAGCTCACATATTTTCTTATAATCTTTGTCAATCATGGCTGTAAAAGTAAGAGATAATCTTGCGATTTCAGTCTGTCTTTATGAATCATCAGAAAATTATGAGTCGAAGAAGAAAGCTTGAGAAATTCGCTGAATTATTGAATTATTCCCATGTCTTTGAAATGACAGAAATTGGAAGTGAATTGGTCCGCCAATCAAGAGAAAGCGTTTTTTCTCCGAAAGGGAAATGGCATCAGCTATTTGAAAAGAATCAACCCTTGTGTGTTGAATTAGCCTGCGGAAGGGGAGAATATACACTGGGATTAGCCAGACTTTTCCCAGAAAGAAATTTTTTAGGGATCGACATTAAAGGCGCAAGGATTCATCAAGGCGCAACAATCGCACAAAACGAACCACTGAAAAATGTGGCGTTTTTAAGAATTAGAATTGAACTTATTGCTCTGTACTTTGAATCAGGTGAAATAGATGAGATATGGATAACTTTTCCAGACCCCTTTCCAGCTAAACCTAATAGACGTCTAACAGCACAAAATTTTCTGAATATTTACCATGATTTGTTGGCGCCAGGGGCATTTGTACATCTTAAAACCGACGATATGGATCTTTTTCAATTTTCACTCGAAACTGCAAATAAACATAAAGGATATCGTATTATTAATAAAAGTGAAAATGTCTCTTATATGAGACTTACAAAACCAGAATTAAATATTAGTACTTACTATGAAAATGTGCATCTTTTAAATAATAAAACCATAAAATATTTGCATTTATGTAAAATTGACTGACATTTGCAGTATTATATTTGGTGTGTAAAAAATAATATCACCATATATAATAATTTATACATATATTAATACGTAAATATATTAAATTATATTTGACTTAATAATTACCAATATTGAGTCATAATTATATCAAAATATTGTCATTATGAAAACAAGTATGACATACCGAACATTCAGATTGTATTTTAACAATCATGCAGACAACTTCGACCTCTTTGGCAATCGGGTGTATAGCCCATTAAATGGCAAAGCGGATAAAAGGGATCAAAACCTTGCAGCTGTGATAAGACTTAGTCTGATTGCAACTGTTCTAGCTGCTATAGCCGCGATAATATTCTTATAATACCGGGCTTCAGAAAGAATTTCTTTTAGACATCTCTCCATACCACGGTAATAACTTGATTTTTGCCACTATTTCCCGGGCTTCCTCTAATCTTCCGGTTGACTCAAGAATAAATAGGTGATTATCAAAGTATTTCATGTCGTATGGATAATAGAGATGACTGAGGGACGCCCAAAACGTTGCTTTTCGCCTACTGGATTCATCTTCATATAAGGCATAAAAATCCCCACTAATCTCGTATAGTTGATCTGCTAAACTCTTGCTATAAGTATAGATTTGAACAAGGGAGTCCAGCATAGGTGTAGAAGAAGTTTCTTTTGAGGTATCGGAAGTGTAAATCTCAACCAGAGAAGCTTTCATGTCTTTTTCAATTTCATTGCGAAGCAAGATATACTTCTCTTCGTCTGCTTTTTTTACCTCTTTGGGGTGGACAGGGATGATATATGCCTCTATTATATAAGCTGCAAAAGTTTTATACTGATCAAGGTTATTATGTTTATAGTAGCTGAGGTACAGATTATCAACTTGACGATTATTTGTACCATTTATTCCTTTAAGAATTTCAAGAGTAGCTTCAAATGAACTAAGATTGTCCTCGAGTTTATAACGACTGAGCCTTTCATGAATCGCTTGTTCTGTACTGCTTTTCCAGACAAGCCATTCCTGTGCGTTGGGTCTCAGATATATTTCCTTATAACTCAATGAGGTAGTTAATGGTGCTAGTCGACTCAGATATGAAAGTCCCATTCTTTGTATTTCATTCATTACGAGACGCATATCATCTTCCGTAATTTGTTCAATTCCGTCAAGATATTTCATAGCCAATTTTTCTTTTCCATCAAATGGATGGATTTGTGAAATAGTCAGAATATCTCTGAGCTCTTCACTTGAATAGTGCTTATGTAAATTGGACTTTATATCGGCGAGAAAATTTTGATGACCATATAGGGTAATGGTTTGTTCGGCTATTTTCTTTAATTCATACTTAGAATGATATCCCATGAAAGAACTGATAACCTGACCTTTGCCATCAATAAATAACAAGCCAGGATAGGCATTGATTTTATACCTTTTAGCGAAATCTTCTCCAAAATTTTCATCCTCCCCATTTATTTTAACAGATATAAAATTGGTATGAAAAAAATCTGCTAAGGCTGAATCGGCAAACACATTTCTGTCCATTTGCAGACATGGTCTGCACCAATCCGTATATACATCTACAAAAATCAGTTTATTGGATTGATCTGCATTTTTTAGAATGTTGGCCCAATTTGCGTTTTCCCATACAATTCCCTGGGCATTAATGCCTATTAAGACCCAAAGTTGCAGAAGACTTACAATCAAAAATTTCATACTAAGACTTTTCTTTCATCGGATAACACGCATCAAAAATATTTCTGAGACAAGACAACTTCTGCATTCAAAAACTATGAGAAACACATCCTGTAACCTGTACCTGGTTCTTCTTCAAGACCCAATCCAGAGGGACTTGCAGAAATTTGTATTAAGGCTTTCATAATATGTAATAAGATCAACGTTTTCCGGTTTAATTAAACAACGACAATACATATGGCCTAAAGTACATTGATGACTTATTCATTAGAGATCATTATACAAAAGATGAAAATCTAAGGGTTGGAACAGGTTAAATGATTGAAATCGCACATTCTACTTTATATTTTATCAATTCAAATAATAACTTCGCACCATGATTTCCCAAAAACTTATCGGTGTCAGTGTATTTTGTATATGTTTGATTTTGCCACAACAATTTTTAGCCCAAGCCCTCAATACTACGGTTCGTTCTAATTGGGATGATAACGGTTTGGTGGCGGGCCCTTTAAATAATGTATATAATGATATCTGGGGTTATGCAGATGGTAATGGTCGTGAGTACGCCATTATTGGGTCTGGAGAGTATACCCTGTTCATAGATGTTACAGATCCAGATAATCCTGTTGAAGTTGATAGAGAATTGGGAGGGTCGATCTGTACCTGGAGGGATTATAAAATATATGGTCATTATGCTTATGGTGTGAGTGATGGATGTAGTGGAGGTCTTGAAATATTTGATTTATCAAGTTTGCCAGATAGTGTAACCAAGGTCTATGATTCAATCGATTTTATGGAAGACAGTCACAATGTCTTTATCGATACTACCATGGGTAAACTTTATGCTTGCGGTATCAGTGCAGGTGTGACAGATATTGTTATCCTGGATTTAACCCAAGATCCCGCTAATCCGGAACTAATTAAAAACTTGTCATTGCCTGACGGTTATGTACACGATCTATATGTGCGTAATGACACAGCATACTGTTCACATATTTATATTAAAAAACTAATTATCTATGACTTTAGTGATCTCGATAATATTAGCAGTTTGGGTATGTATAGTTCACCGGGATCAAACCACAGTAATTGGGTTTCAGATGATGGAAATGTAATGGTAGTGGCGGACGAATCAAGAAATAGACCAGTAAGAGTCGTAGACATCTCTGATATTGAAAGTCCTACTGAGTTATCCACTTTTAAGTCAACACTTTTGGCCCCTTTACATACTAATAGCGTCGCTCATAATCCGTTTATAGTGGGTAATGACTTTGTTGTTTTGTCCTATTATGATGACGGGTTACAAATATTTAAAATCGACTCTGCTGCTTTTCCCTTCCAGGCAGGTTATTATGATACAGATACAATTGGGACCACGTACTCGTACGATGGATCATGGGGAGCCTACCCATACCTCCCTTCTGGTAATTTGCTTGCTTCTGATCAGGATCATGGTTTATTTGTAATAACACCTCAGTTTCCCCTTTATGATTGTAAATCAAATGTTTTAGTAAAAGGAGTATATGACAACTTTTGGACTTTCTTGGTAGAGGATATATTTTCAACCTCCGCTTCATATATAGATCAGGCTAAAATTGAGATAGTGGCACCTGATGAAATTAATTTTTTACCTAATTTCAATCTTCAAATTGGATCTACGCTAACGGCTACAATTGAGGATGCCTGCTCTTTTGCGCTGCCTAAAAAACCTGTATTGAGCAAAAAACCAAGAGTTGGACGTTGAGCAGACGGATTATTATAATATCTCCTTGTGATCAAAAGTCAAATCTCAAAAATATAGAAGATAGATAATTATGTCACTTGTGACATAATGTCTATCGAAGATGTAATTACGCTTGATTTAAAAAAGTTAAATTAGCAGTAATACAGGACAGCAAAGTGAATATGGATTTTACGAATGAACAAATCAAACCCGAGGATATACCATCGGTCCAAAATATTGAGTTCAGTGGTCTGGATCAGAATTATCTGACCGTTGAATTAATAGCAAAGGGACTGTTTTGGTTAGTATTAGGAATTGGGGCCATCGTATTTATATATATAAATGTTTGGGATATTGCACAGTGGCAACAATATGCTCTTTTTATTTTTCTCATCATATGGATGGTTATTTCATTTGCATTAACTGTCTTTGGATTTAGAAAAAAGAAATATGCATTAAGGGAGAGAGATATAATTTATCAATCGGGATTAATATGGCGAAATTTTACGGTCTTGCCATTTAATAGAGTTCAGCACGCAGAAGTACAACAAGGACCTATTGATAGAATATTTGAATTGAGCAGGTTGAAAATATACACCGCCGGCGGATCTAGTAGTGATCTGGTAATTGCAGGATTACCCTTAGAGCGCGCTCAAAATTTAAAACATTTTATTCTTCATCAAACATCAGGGAATGAAGAAGAGTGACGTTTTTAGTCTGCCCCAAAGACAATCTAAGTTCGCCATTATATTCATAATTCTCAGGCTCGTCAAAAACTTGTTCAAACAGCTCTGGCCATTTGTAATCGCAATTTTTATAGGCAGAGGAAATTCTTCTTTTGATACTTTAGAAATAGCCCTTTCTGGCGTAGGAATATTTGGAATAATTCCTTCAGTTATTTCATATTATAAATTCTATTTTCAATTGAGCGAAAAGGAGTTGATAATAAATAAAGGCCTATTTAAGAAAGTAAAGTTGAATATACCTTTTGAAAGAATTCAATCTGTCAATTTCAGACAAACCTTTATTCATCGATTTTTCAAGGTGACAGAAGTAGAGATCGAAACAGCTGGATCCTCAGAACAGGAAACCAAGATTGATGCAATCGAAATCCCGATGGCAGAGCTGCTCAGAAAGAGAATATTGGAAAAGAAAGAGGCAGTAGATCTTAAGGGAAATGAAGAAATTGGAATATTGGATATTCAGCAAGAAAAGGAGTCGATATTGCAATTATCCCAACGTGAACTAATTAAAGTAGGCCTGGTACAAAATCATTTCAGACCAATAGGCTTGATGATCGGTGCATTTGGTTCTTTATTCTTTTACCTGTATACCTTTGATTACGACCCGAGGGATTTTTTTAAACAGATCTATAACTATGGAGAGCAACTTACTGTATTAAATATCTCGGCTTTGATTTTATTGCTAATTATAGCTTCTGTTGTCTTTTCAATAATTACAACTGTTTTTCGTCATTTTAATTTACATTTTTGGAGAATGGGCAATAAATTTCAAGTTGTCCAGGGGCTTCTAACTCGACAAGAATTTGCCGCTCTTGATAATAAAATTCAAATTCTTAATTGGGGGCAAAATCCTTTTGAAAGATTGGTTGGCTTTTATAATATCATATTTAGACAAGCCAAAAGCGGCGATGAGAAAAAGACAGTTTCTCAATTTAAAATACCTGGTTGTAATCTCGATCATGTGTCCTTTGTAAAAGAAGCTTGGTTGGGTAAAGATTCTGGATCGTTTGAGGAATATCATCAAGTTTCACATCATTATTTCTTTCACAAAGCCATGTACCAATGTTTGTTTTTTGGAGGTATAATAATTGGATTGATATATTTCAAAATGATAATTGGGCCCATAGTTTTAGGTGTTTTGCTTGCGCTAATACTATGGCTCAGCTGGATAAACTATCGAAAAAAGAGATTTGCAGTTAATGACCGCGAACTCTATATCGGTGGGGGAACGCTTGGCCTTCGACATGCCCTCTTGCCTATGTATAAGGTACAAGACATAAAGATCATTGAGAATCCGTATCAGTGGAGAAGAGGTCTTGCTACTTTGATTATTCATACTGCAGCTGGGACCATACGCATTCCTTATATTCCTAAAGAGACAGCTCTGGACATTCTTGACAAATTAATATATCATGTGGAAATATCCAACAAACCCTGGATATAGAAATTTCTGTAAAATTGTTAATTAGTTGAGCGCTCTAACTTTAGTTATAGAATTGGAACGAACACCTATGACACCTAATATCATAAGTATAAGACCAAGACTGATTAAACTCCATTCTCCCAATGTTGGCACCCTGGGTTCGCTACAGACTTGAACTAAATCAATAGCAATATCCCCCTGGTTATTAAGTAATTTCATGCCTTCAAATTGAACTTTGATTGTCTGTTTGGAATACTGCCTGATATCTATAAAAGCTTCATCCCAATTAGAAACTGCACTTGTGCCATGTTGCTCTCCCATCAACGTTAGTACATTCTCTACATTACTAAAGCCAGGACCTGATAAAACGTTAACTTTTAATGACCCAATACTACTTCCATGCATTAAAACACGAAACCGAATAGTTGGATTTACATCAGACAGCGCGATACCAGGTGTATTAATTCTGAAAACAGAATTTGTCACTGCCGGACCGTTTGTTTCCATATAAGCATAATATGAGCCACTAAAGGCTCCATCGGCTCCCGTAGAAGGTGCATCAGGACTGGCCCCTGTCTGTAAAATCCATCCTTCTGAAAGTGGGGGTCCAGCTATCATCCAGTCTCCTTCCCATCCGGCAGGAACTGTAGCTCCAAAATCTTCAGTTAGTTCTTCATTAAAACAGAACCTGTCTGCCGTATTCATTGGGATTTGCGCATTTGTCAATACCGAAGAACACAAACACAAG
>JAJCYJ010000307.1 GCA_029262975.1 Saprospiraceae bacterium | reverse complement strand
GCTTGTTATGAGTTTTTGATATCCGACCAACTGAGTATTTAGTAATTGTATATTCTGTTGGCTGTGTCGCCATAATAATGCATTGTTTTGGCGATTGTTCTGTATTTGATTATTTAAAAATAGGGATTGGTTACGGGCATTTAACTTTCTTATTTTATTCTGTTGGGCATTTATTTTTTGCTGCCCACCATCTTTAAAAAGCCAGGAGACATGGATGCCTGCGCTAACACCCATTTTTCGATAAATACTATTCAACCCAACCGCATTGATGCCTCCATTGGCAAATACATTGACTTGTGGTATATAGCGAGTTTCAAAAATTTCTTGGTCATTGACAGCGTAAAGGCTATCGAGATGATATTGTTTTAAAAATATGGACATCGCTTCTACTTCTACCGTATCCAGTGCTATTGCATCTAATCGGATAAAAGAGGTATCTACTATCCCTGCATCAGTATTCAGAATTTGAAGCCCTTGTAGATATTGAATCTTCAGGTTGCTTAATTGGTATTCCAGATTTTTTATTTCCAGTGAAAGCAACTCCAAATCTGTAATTCGCATTAACCCACGGTCGGCCAGCTTTCTGACTAATTCCCTTTGTTCGATAAGCCGGTCTTTGACCTGTTCTACGTAATCAATCTGCTGTAATGCGAGGTAAGCATTGATGTAATCTGTCGTAATCCGCCGTTTCAGGTCTGCTTGAAACAGCAGGGATTGATTCCTCATCCCAAATTGAGACAACTCTTGTTGCTGCACCAAAGGTCGGCTTTGCTTGGCTGTATTCAATTGGTAATTGACATTCACCTGTCCGGAATAAAGTCCGCCGTTCGTTATCCCGGCATCATAGCCAAAAGCTTTGGCATCTGGAGTAGCTGTGAGAGCTATCGGTTTGCCATTGTTATAAAAAAAGGGTGCTAACAAATAGTCACCAGTCACCGTCCATTGCGGCTTTTCAAACTGGTTTTTAATTTTTTGTATTTCCAGTCCTGATATTTCTTGCTGGTAGACAAAGTTTTGGAGAAAAGGGCTGTTCCTTTTTGCCTTTTCAAGATAATACTCCAGATTCACTTGAGCGTGAAGTTGGCTGTTTGATAAAAACAAAGAAGCGAATATTATAATAGAAAATAAACTTGACTCTTTCATAATTGTCTTGAAAAGTTGATTATGACTACTAAAGTCTATTTTCATCATTTCCATTATATCTTTTCCCATATTCGTACATTTGATCAGAGCGTGCAATCGTAGTGTTAATCCTTTAGCCAAAGCCAAATAAATAAACAGAGAAATTCAAAGTCTTTGCCAAATATTATTCCCTGATCTTTGGTATTTAAACGATTCACGTTTTTCAACTGATATATGAACGCCTATACACAATATCCGAGGGACATCTAACGAAACCAGTCCCATTTGTAATAAAGCCTCATCGAAATAAAAGCCTATGGATTCTAAAAAGTGTATCGCTCAAAAAAATCCTAATCAAATCATTTATAATATTTCATAGGACTAATTCTACGATAATTTTTTGTTTCAATTCCTTCTCCGAGGTCTATAAACGACACTTCCACAATGGTAAGTATTTATTTAACTAATAGTTCAATTTTCTCTTCAAGTATTTCTTTTTTTTTCTGTTTTAAATACTTTCCAGATTCATTCCAGAATTGGTGGTCAACTTTGCCCAATTATTTACTTTTAAATGAACAATGAGATGAAATACATTTTGATAATTTTAATTGGTTTCACCCTAAATTCTTGTAAGAATAAAGTTTCAAAAATACCTCCAGCTGTCAAAACAGATTTTGAAAAGAGATTTATCTCCGCCGATGATGTGAAGTGGGAGATCGAGCAAGATGGGTTTGAGGTAGAATTCGAAAAAGAAGAAGTTGAAATGTCAGCCAACTATGACCTCAAAGGGATTTGGACAGAAACAGAAGCAAACATTAATGAAAATGATCTTCCTGCGATTATAAAAATGAGCATCCTTAATTCTTATCCCGAATATCGTATAGAGAAGGCAGAAACAGTAAGTACTCCTTCAATGAAAGGATTCGAAATTCATTTAGAAAAAGGAAATGTGGAAGTCGAACTTGTTATGGACGAAAATGGAGTGCTTTTGAAGATTAAAGATCAAGAAGAAGAGAAAGGCCAATAATGGACTTTATAAACATGCTTAAAGTCAAATATTCTGGGTCAATCGAGTTGTTGAAGGACATATTGATCATTAAAAGTCACATTCAAAAAATGCCGTTAGACAATTTAAATATTGATTTAGAGATGGAATGGCAACAGTTGCAAAAGAGGATAAATAAACTGGAAGAGGGAAATCCTTCAAATGACTAAAAATACGCCTGTTATATGTATTCAAAATTTCTGATGCTTTGCATATTCTTTGGGATTCAGCAATTGAACGCTCAAAATAAGATTCAAACTTATAGTTGGTCATGGCATCAGGACGGGCTCAAATTAGGACTAGGTGCAGCAGCAACAGGTACAGGGCTCTATCTCAAATCAATAGCTCCTAAAGCCAGTAGTACTGACCTTCTATTATTGGACCCTAATAGTATTATGGGTTTTGACAGAGGGGCTGTATCTCATTATTCTGGTACTGCAAAGAGTATGAGCGACGTATTTCTCATAAGTGGTATTGTCCTTCCTTTAATCTTACAGATAGATAAGAAAGTAAAAAATCAAAATGGAGCGGTTTTGGGAATGGCAATAGAAACTCTATTGATAACACATGGAATAACCGCCATTATAAAGTCAACGACAAGAAGGTTTCGCCCATATACATACAATATTAGGATTCCTGATGAGCAGCGGCTAACATCCTCTGCACGAGAATCTTTTCTTTCTGGTCATGTGTCAACAGTTGCTGCAGGGTCTTTTTTTACCGCAAAAGTCTTGACAGATCTTTATCCTGATTCCAGATTGAAACCGTTAATTTGGGCATCAGCAGCAATTTTGCCGACAGTCACAGGCTATCTTAGATACGAAGCAGGCAGGCACTTTCCGACAGATATAATTGGTGGATATGCTTTAGGTGCTATCGTTGGCATATTAATTCCTATTATGCATAAAACTTCAAATTACGAAAGTGTTAATTTTGACATAGCACCTATAACAAGTGGTCTTGTAATGTCTATTTCAATCCCTTTATATTAAGCCTATATGAAAATTCTTATTATAGAAGACGATACAAATCTGAGACATTCAATACGCTCATACCTTTCTTCTTCCGGCAATGTTGTAGAGTCTGCAGAATCATTATCAGCGGCTAGAGATAAAATTGAAAACTACGAATATGATATTGTGATTCTTGACGTCGGTCTACCTGATGGTAGCGGCATTGATTTGTTACAAGGCATAAGAGCGGCCCAAAAAGATATTGGCATTCTAATTTTATCTGCCCGAGATTC
>JAJCYJ010000306.1 GCA_029262975.1 Saprospiraceae bacterium | reverse complement strand
GGGCCAATGGAAAATGGCATCTTGTATGTTCATCCTGAATATCAGGAGCAGCTTTGGCCCAATATCATAGCGGCTGGATGGAAAGAGTCGTCAACCTCAGTAGACGAAAAGCTTTGCGTACTAGGTCAACGGAACACACCGGCAACAGCTACCCTACCAACCATTCTTGATTTTCATTTTCAAATTGGAAAAGATCATCTCGAATCCCGGGTTAAAGAATTAAATACACATTTCAAAAATGGATTAAAAGAAACCATTCCGGACGTACAGTTTGTAACACCCCAATCAGAACAATTTAGCGGGGGTGTAACTATATTCAATATTCCTGGAAAGGACCCGATGAAAATATTTGAAAAGCTATATAGCGATTATGGTATTGCTGGTGCACCTACAGGCGGTGTTCGAATTTCCCCAACGATTAATAGCACACTTGACGATATGAACAAAGTTATAGAGGCAGTTGGGAAGATAATTGAAAAATAGAATATCGATTATAATATCTGTCCGACAATATCTAATTAACCCATTGAGTGGTTAAATCCAATGACATAAATCTGAATTGCCATGCCCGCCTGCCTTTGGCAGGATTTTTATGAAAAATAATGCCCATTCTAAACAAACTGCAATTTCGAACCAGGGATTGCCATCCCTGGCTGATAGAAAAACGCTCCTTCTAGCTATGATCTTTTCTCATAAATACAAAATTCTCTGATTTTCAAAAAACAATTGATGATAACGAGACTATTTGACAACCGCTCAACCCGTTAATTAATTAGAATACGAGGTTTTATAAATAACAAAGCACACATATTACCATCATTCTTACCGACTACGATGCATAAGCCATATTTATTTTACTGGTAAGTTCAGCTTTTATGTCCTCAGTGGTAAACGCATATTTTATCGCCTCCAGATTGCACTTTAGAAAATGGGATTTATTCCATTTAAAATATTCATGAAGCAATTGATATTCCCTGGACAAAGTCGTATCTGATATAGTTCGGCAGTCTGTATTCAATCCCATGGAGACACCTTCATTATAAATAAAATCTGCTGGATGATCTTCTATTCGATTTACAACATTTGTCTGCACATTACTTGTAGGGCAAATTTCAAGATGTAATTTATTGATTTTTAGAAACTGTAATAATAACGGGTCTTCGACACTCCTAACACCATGACCAATTCGTGATGGATGAAATTCTTTTAAAGTTTCCCACACACTTTCAGCACCCTTTGCTTCCCCCGCATGGGCTGTTACGTTTAAAGATCGATTTCGCGCATAAATAAATGCAGCTTTATGCTGATCAATCGGATATCCTGCTTCATCTGCAGCAATGTCAAATCCAACTATATTATTATCCTTAAATTGTTCAACGAGTTTTACAGTTTCTATAGATTGAGCTTCATTAAAATGCCGAAGTGTGCAGAGTATTATACCTACGTGCATGCCCGTTAATCTCATCCCTTCTGTTGTTGCTTCACTGACGCAGCGTACAACTTCCTCAGCGCTTAATCCCTGCTCAGTATGCAATAAAGGTGCAAATCTAATCTCCGCATATATTACATTATCCGTCTTGAGTTGATCAAACAAGTCTAATGTCGCTAATTCCAGATGTTCTTTAGTTTGTAAGAGTTTGACTGCACTTATAGCACTAGATAAATAATCAACAAGATCTTTGCATTTTGGAGGTGCCACGAATAATTCTCTGTATGTTTTATAATTGATAGTTGGATTAATTTTTTTAACCACCTTATAACTCAAAGAACAATCCAAATGAAGATGCAGCTCAATCTTAGGAAGTTTATTAAAGTCCATATGCTAATATAAAGAAGCTTATTAATAATAGATTTTTTATATAGCTGTACAATTCCTTTTCCCGTCTGAATATAAAATTATTCTGAATTTATCATTACTATTTGGTTCTTAACCTTTTAAAGTAGGTACTAGTGTCTTAACTAAACTATGAAATTTCAGTCTTTTCAATTTGCTAGTAAGAAAACTCAAGATATGCAGAATCAAAAGAAGCGCTGGATGAGTGAACGTGCCCAATTGGGGTCGAGTACGAATGTGCTCGAAGTGAATGAACATACCAGAGGCACGCAGGCCGCGAAAGTGGGTGGGATGGCATAACAGGCCCACACCCCTGCCGGGTTCAGTTGCTTCAGAGTGCTCTGGCACTCTGACTTCAAATATTTTGAAGAACGCTCCTTCAATTCGCGAGCCTGCCTACGTGCGTAAGCAGGCAGGCATTCCTGTCTGCCCGTGAGGACACGTCCGAGCAGGCAGGTTATTGAATCGTTTTTTTTGCGATTGAAAAAAAATGAACGAATGTCAATAGTTAAAGTGAGTTTTGGCCTATCCACTGCTAAGGGCGAAGAACCTTCTATTTGATAAGGCTATTGATAATATTGACTGTATATTCGATAATGTGCTAAATTACGTCGAAAGAGAAATGTATTATGAATACAGAACAAAAAGGTTTGGGCCTAATTGGACAAATTGCCCTTCCCGTAACAAACATTGAACAATCTGTAAACTATTATCGCGATCAACTCGGTATGAAATTTCTTTTTAAGGCACCTCCGAATCTCGCTTTTTTCGATTGTAACGGTATACGTCTGATGCTTGATGAACCGGCAAAAGCGAATGCAGGCAAATCTTCTATTATTTATTTTTCGGTCAGTGACATTCAAGCCACTTTTAAATCGTTGTCTAATAACGGAGTAAGTTTTAATCAAAAACCACATTTAGTCGCTAAAATGCCAGATCATGAACTTTGGATGGCCTTTTTCCTGGACCCGGATAATAACCAATTAGCCATTATGAGTGAAGTCTGTTAAATTAAAGAACATCGTTATCATTACAATCAACGATGAAATTTGGCTAATACAAGAATTATTTGACTGATTTAAAAACCGATCTTCAACTTTGTCGAATGACAATACAGCTAAGAAATAGATTCGCGAGGTTGATCGCATTTTTATCCTGGATAAAAAAAGCAAAGACAGTTGACCACCTGGATTCACCGTATCTATTTAATTTTTATAAAAATGTAGTTGTAAAGAAATCCGACGACTCCAATATCAATAATATTGAACTTCTCAGATCTAAATATTTGCAGGATAATACTTTAATAAATGTAACTGACTACGGTGCGGGGTCCTCATTCCAGCAGGGTGCACTCAGGTCAATTAAGCAGATTGCTTGCACAGCAGTTTCAAGTAAAGCGAAGTGTAATCTATTATATAATCTTGTTCAATTTTATAAGGTTACAGACATTTTAGAATTGGGTACCTCATTGGGAATTTCAGGTCTATATCTTCAAGCTGGTAATTTAAATGCAAAGGTCACAAGTGTTGAAGGTGACCCTGCACTATTTGAAATCACGAAGAGAAATGATCAATTCTGGGCCAAGAATTTGCAACTTATAAATTCTAAATTTGATTCATTTTTAGAAGATCATCGATCTCTTAATTCCAAATATGATTTAGTTTTTATCGATGGCGGACATACTTCTGATCAGTTACTTCCAATACTGAAAAATCTTGATCACGTTATTACTTCTTCCACAATCCTCATCATTGATGACATCTACTGGTCAAAAGACATGAAGGATACCTGGCACAAAATCAAGAGTGACGGAAAATATAATGTGGCAATAGACCTTTGGTATTTTGGCATACTTTGTTCAGAGGCTCAAATAAAAGAGCCAATAGATATCTGCCTGTCACCTCTATCAAAAAGATGGAAACCTGGCCTGTTCAGATAGAAAGATGTAGTTATAATTGAAAAGCGAGGATCGGATTAAGTCACCATTTTAGCGCCTGCATAAATGACATTGCAAAAATTTAAAAAAAGAATCAGTGAAGATGTGGCTTAAAAAGTAAATCTAGTATCGTGTGGTCATCACTTCACGCTTTGTCATTTCCAAAATAGTCCGACGAAGCAAATTTATAGACTCGCTCTGTTCTTTCAGAGACGAATTTATATTATTCAGTTTTGAATGATCGGTATCATCACTTTCTCTAACCATTACATGATGAGACCATTTTGAAATAGGACACCAAATCTCGTTGATATCTTCATAACTAATAAAAATCGGTAGGTCGCGATCATCTCTTTTGAGAATGATACCATGCGTATCATTGGATGAGATTCCAACGATGTGAATATTATCTTTTAAAGCTATAACATAAATGCGTTTCGACGACAAGTTAGACTTCCATGCTTCTCTCGGCACTTTCCGGGCAAAAAGGATGTCTCCTTTTCCAAGACATGCAGATAAACGATCCGTATCACATTGAATAGCCATCTGAATTTGCTGGCCTAATAATTCTGCAGGCAATTTCCAAGTAGACCACGTATGTTCTTCAATGTTATTGTGAACAAGGGCCCCTGCATAAGCCTTAAATTGATGTGCCTTTAGAAATGTAACACTGAGCTGGGGACAGGTACTAATGCCATTGATATCGGATCTTTCTTTTGGACCCTTTCCTGTTAATAGGTAGTTCGAATCAATGTTGTAAACTTCTGTAACTTTTTGGATCATTTGTAAGGTGGCTTCTCGCCTACCTTTAAGAATTTCATTAAAGCTTTGTGCATATGTATCTATTGATAATGCAAATTGACGAGCAGATCTAACCACCCCATCAGCTTTTAATCCTGAAAATACTTCTATGAATCTGATAGTTATGGGGTCCTGTGTCATACAATAGTACTAATCACCCCAAACATATATAAATTTTATTTAATATAATAAAATTATAATGTATTTATGTTTGATTTTCAGGCGACTGCTTCGGAATCAATCCTAATTCTTCCCCAAAATATTGGGTAAATCGGGCTATATCATTGGCCATTTCATTATTGTTAGTAGCGCGAAAATAAGTATCAGCCAGTCCTTTGAGTGTATAATAAGTCATTCTGTTCATCTCCCCTACTTCAAAATCCGTACTCCAAAGGTCAATTTTTAACGTTTCCAACTCATCTTTATCAAAAATGGATAGGAAAAATGCTTTAGCTATAGATTCTTTTCCACTTGATGGAGGATCATCACTCGCCCAATTAATAGTTTGTGGTATGTTGTCATCATCCAATTCTACTGATATCTTAATGTTTACTTGTCTCATGGATCTAATAATTTAACTAGGAAGATTGAATTTTTATTTAATTCCCTTAAATGGTATTTTCTTTATATCGGTCTAACTATGGCGCCTTTCTTCTTGAGCAATCTTAGCACTCCCTGCCCTCCCGCAAGATGACCTGCGCCAAAACTAAAAAAAGATGGTCTTAAGTTGTGAAAATTAATTATTCTGTCTGCCATGATGTGATTTCGATTTCTAATTAAAACAGGTCTGTCACGGCCCAAACTAGCCTTACTCATCTGATAAAGGGACATTATATCCTGTTCGGCATAGGCATTGAGCAAGCGTTGCAAATTTCTTCTTGTCTTAGTTATACGCTTAGACATTTGAACGAGGTTTTGATATTGCTGTGTGATGTCAAGACTTTGCAATATGCGTACTTGCTCTTGAGCAGATTCAATACCCAAAGTCGTTCTACCTTCATTAACTGCCTTTGTCCAAATCTTATAATCCAGCGCCTCTATGCCATTTGCACCAACAAGTTGACTCTGAATTTGCGCCATAATAAAAAGTGGCTTGAACATACGGTAGTCATCTATATCCAATCCACAATATTTCAAAAAAGTCTTTCTCATTTTTGACCAGCGACGAGTAGATATATATTGATGTAACTGAACATCTTCTTCTAACAACATGAATGGCTGCAGGTATCTTAGGTCTTCTGGATACAGTGAGGATTCAGTGAATATATGGCTATATTCTTCTATCTTTTTTTCTATTTTTTCCCAATGGGCCATGCATTGAAGTGTCCCAAGATGGATCGTACCATAAAGAGTTGAAGTATGCGGCATCTCATCTGTGGAAAACTCCCAGATTAAGCTTTTCTTCATTGAAAATTGCCTGCTAGTCGTACTTATAGGGAAGCACTTTCGATTTTTTAACCTTAGAAAGTGTCATTAAGGTGCGCAATCTTTCGACCTCTACAATCTGAGATAACTTCTTAAATAGAAGTTGTTCATAATCGGATATATTTTTGCAAATAATCCTAAGTAATGCATCGCCATCACCAGTGATTATATAACATTCTGTGACCTCATCAATTGTTTTAATTTTAGCCACAAAATTATCCAATGCATTTTCTTTTTGCCATGCCAGGGAGACAAGCACAAAAGTACTTATATTCAATCCCAGCTTAGCTGCATCCACTTTCGCGTGATACGACTGAATAACACCTGACTGTTCAAGCTTTTTGACTCTTTCTAATGTTGGTGCAGGAGAAAGTCCAATCCGCTTTGAAAGATCGAGATTTGTAATTTTGCTATTCTCTTGTAAAAGTCTAATTATCTTAAGATCGATGTTGTCTAACTTGGCTTCCAATACGCTATATTTTTAGAATAAAATTTTTGCAAATATAATTTTTATTCTCTATTATTTTACCTAAAGTACAAATTAGGGATTTATATTTTCTCTGCGAAATAATATTCGGCCAAAGCGGTTGTCGGACAATGGTTATATCAGTATAGATAATGCGCCAATCGCAGTGGCTATTAACAGGAAATATCGATAGTACCGTTCATTAATGTAAAACACGATTTTCATACCTAACCAAAATCCAATAAAGATACTTGGTGCAAAAAGAAGCGTGATTTTAAGTGTACTCAGATCGATTGTCTCCCAACTGAAAATGTGAAAAGGTACTTTGAAGATGTTTATAATAAAAAATAACCATGCCGAAGTTCCGATTATTTCATTCTTGGGTAACCTAGTAGCAAGAAAAAACATATTTGCGAAAGCTCCTGCCATATTGCCGATCATAGTAGCAAATCCGGCTGCAATACCAGCAGATCCGGAAAACAACCAATTATTAGGGAAACTTGGCGCCCCCTTGTAGTCCCACCAGAACATGATAAGTACACTCACCAGAATCACACCTCCCATCCACACTTTAAATATTTCTTCTGGCAGATCATGTCCAACATATACTGCCATAAGAATACCCAGAATCATAGCAGGTAAAAACTTTCGAAGATATAACCACTTCACATGCCGTTTATAATATATAACAGCCAGAATGTCACCAATAATAAGAAGAGGTAATATTATACCGGTGGACTGCCTCGCACCATATACGACGACCATGAGTGCGACGGATATTATACCGATACCCTTTAATCCTGCTTTGCTTGCACCAATTAGAATACCAGAAGTAATAACAAGAATGACGTGTATTATTGACATATAGCGATTATAAACTTACATAGTATACATCACTAGTAGTCCTTTTTATACTGGAAACTCTAAATGCCCCGACACTACCGCTGCAATCCTCAATCAGATCAAATACAGTACAAGACTTGGGTAATCCGGAAAAGATAAGTGTAAATAAATTATCACCAGGACGCGTCCAGGTCCATATAGGGAATAGAGAAATCTTCTCGATATGCTCTAAAGTCGAAACATGGTCCGAGTGCAGGTCAAATAAATAAGTAGTGGGCCATATCCTGATTCCGTCACCCCCGGTTAGCGAATTATAGATACAATGAACAATTACCTGACCCTCCTCCTGAGTACTTTCACGTATTTGCTCTATTATTTCCGGAGCGATATCAACTAACGGTTTCGTAATTATATGTGCCATTTTCATCCGATCTCCAGGTCTTTGAGACATATCACACAAGTGCAAATTTCAGGGGTAATTTAGTCTTAATTATGGAGTTAAGACCCTTTAAATGGTAGGAATATTGGCATTTTTGCCAAATTTTATGTACTTTCGCGGACTTTAAAGATAAACAGACAGATTTATCTTTCGAATAAGAATTTTAAAGGGGCAATTATTTTTTATCATAAAAAGAGATTATGAGAAGGAAAAAATTTGAAATGGGAATTGGTAAGTATTATTTCAATGTACTTTCAGGCCCACAGACGGTCACTATTCACCGAATCGAAAAGGACCAGGCAATTAACATGTATCAGACTTATGTAAAATTAGGTAAGAACTGTGAATGGCTGGGAAAATGGAACGGTAAAGGGTATGATGAATCCGGTGAACCGTCGTAATTCAAAAATAACACTTTTAAAAGAGCGCAATCGTTATCAAACGGGTGCGCTCTTTTAATTTTGGCTAACTTCAACCCAATCTGAATAGGTTTATATCCATGACCCAAAAACTTGTAAAGAAACCTTTAGAATTAAGTCACGAGCTGTCCTATGCACTAGATCAGTTAGAACATTCCGCAGGGCACGTATTTATTTCAGGAAGAGCAGGAACAGGGAAGTCAACACTCCTCCAATTATTCAGATCAACAAGTAGAAAGAGAATAGCCGTAGTAGCCCCAACTGGTGTAGCTGCACTGAACGTAAAGGGACAAACTATTCATTCGTTTTTCAGATTCCCCCCAAGACTGCTTACTCGACAGGATATCAAGCCGGCAAAAAATAAACGGCTATATAAAAATCTCGAAATATTAGTGGTCGACGAAATATCTATGGTCAGAGCGGATATGTTTGATAATATGGACTACTTCCTGAGAATCACGAGGGATGTGAATAAACCGTTCGGTGGTGTAAGAGTGATTGTCTTTGGAGATTTATTTCAACTCCCCCCTGTAGTAGCCAACGCATTTGAAAGACAGTATCTGGAAGAGCGATATAAAACTCCTTATTTCTTCTCCTCTCATGCATATAAATCAGTAATGTATGAGATGGAAACCATAGAGCTCAATACGGTCTATAGACAAAGTGAGCGTCACTTCGTTAATATACTTGATCAGATACGATCCAAAGCTATTGACTGGGAAGATCTGGACGATCTTAATCAAAGGGTCATCACCAACGAAGAAATCCAACATGGCAGCATTACGCTTACCACTCGCAATGACACCGCGCATCAGATAAATAAGGAAAAACTGGAAGAGCTGGCATCGGAAAACATAAGTTTTCATGCTATTGTCAGAGGTCAATTTGATGCTAAAGTTTATCCTACCGATGCAACTTTATTTCTTAAAAAGGGAGCACAAGTGATGACGTTAAAGAATGACCCTCAACGCAGATATGTCAACGGATCCATTGGACATATTATAGATTTGGATATAGATCGTGTCGTCCTTGAAATAATAGATGATAATGATGATGCACATCGCATCGAACTGGAAAAAGAAATCTGGGAAATGATCAAATATAAATGGGATGACACCAAAAAATCTGTAGAGGCTGATGTCATTGGTTCCTTCGAACAATTTCCACTCAAACTTGCATGGGCCATGACGATTCATAAAAGTCAGGGAAAAACCTTCGAACGGGTGTATATTGATATGTCCAGCGGGGCATTTGAATTTGGTCAGACATATGTCGCACTCAGCCGCTGTAAGACACTCAATGGTGTACAATTAAAAAAAGCGCTGACTCCACGTGATATTATGGTGGATGAACGGATTATCGATTTCTATAATTTTTGGAGAAGGTGAACATTTTTTTTATACAAAAAATGTGGTCGAAAGACCTGTATATGTATGATAATGATGAATAGTTTGGATGCCTCCATTATCTTCAAACTGCGAAACCCGTGATGAAGATTGGATAAATCCCTGTCAGTTTCTATCTTAGTCAGGCAAAATAACAGGACATGGCTAAATCAAGAAAAAAGAGGAGAATTCAAAGGAGAAATAAAGCTGAGGAAAAAAAAGTCGTTTTGTGGGCTATCGGGATCACAATATTCTTTCTGATCCTGGCTTATGTGTTCTTCATGAGAGGTCAATAATCTCAAAAAGGCCTTTTTAAATAAAGAAAGGTGTTCCCACATTTGAGAACACCTTTTGTAACCTTTATTGTAAAACTATTGATGAAAACGATATCATGTCTAAGGCAATGACCGTGCCAACTTTAAAATACAAGCATATATATGAAGCTTAATCTAGATCTAAAAATTCCTAGCAAACCCGAGTGGTTGGCAGCCGTACTTGACGATTTTGATTCTTTTTTACAGGATCATGCCGACTGCGAAAGAAAAGCTTCTTCTATGGCCATGAGTTTTGTCGCCAAGTATCCTGACCGACTCGAAATTATACCTGATTTGATCGAGACGGGTATTGAAGAATTGGAACATTTTCAACAGGTCTATAAACTCATGCGCTCCAGGGGGATATCCCTAAGGTCTTCTATGGGTGAAGATGTATATGTTAGTCGTCTTATAAAACAATGTCATTCAGGTCGGGAAGAAAGATTTATGGATCGCTTGCTGATAGCTTCGGCATTGGAGACCAGAGGGGCTGAACGATTCAGGTTGATTGCAGAGGCACTGGATCAAGAAGAGTTGAAATCCTTTTATAAAATGCTGTGGATATCTGAGGCTAAGCATGGCCACATTTTTGTCAAAATGGCCTTGAACTATTTTCCTGAGCAGACCGTCTATGATCGATTGGACTGGTGGATGAAGCGAGAAGCAGAAGTCTTGGATCAGTTACCAATAAGACCAGCATTGCATTAGTACCTTTCCAGACTAGTAGGACGAGTTTTGAATGTCCCGAACAAGAGGCCTTATCGATAAATGACTCTTCTCCAGACTAAGATGATAGCCATTTTATCAAATGAACAATTAATTCTTTTTCTGATCAGAAACGATATTCCTTGCCCTGAGAATAGTTAGCATTTCTCCATTAGATAGATTGGCATCGATGTTAAGAATATGGGATGCTTCTTTTAAGGCCATGCCGACAGGTAAGTTATCATAGACCTGGTCTCTGACAAAATGCAGGTATTTCATTAATCTGAAGGCATCAAACCACTGAAAGAAGGCCTTTCTAAATGTTATTAAAGATTTAGAATTCGATTTCAATTTTTGGAGAATACGGTTAAAATCCTGGCTTTTCAAATATGCAAATACCCATTCTGGGACGACTTCTGTCCAATCAACTGAACCCATGTAATACTCATCAATATGATCGATAAATGATTTAATATCCACAAAGCTTTGAGGGTGATAAGTTTTATATTCAGCTTTTTGCCTTTTGATTTCCTGCACTGCTCTGCCGGTACCAAATGGAACCCGAAATGAGGAACGGCCAGAAGGGAACACCACACATTTAGCCAGATTGGTAGCAGTCCCTTTCTTGGTAAACTTATGGATAAAATAAAAGTCTTCTCCTGCTTTTTTACGATTCATTCCTCCTATTTGCACATATGCCTCTACCCTGACCGCAAATGCGCTACCAACAGTCTGGTATGCATATGGCAGACTTAACCAGCGCTGCATACCTATAAAATACCGAAGATGTAGCTCATAATCAGTGATAGCCATGAGCCCAATTTCATCCTTGCAATCGGACAATTTATGCTCGAAATGAATATTAGCAAGTTCAATTTTTGGAGACTGATCAAAAAAGGAAATTAGGGCTTCGAAATAATTAGAAGAAACAGTACAGTCTGCATCCAGGTTAACAATGATTCCAGTACGGGTCATTTGGATTTGAGAGAACCTCCTTACAGCCTCATCCATTGCTAATTTGCGCGCCGTTCCAACGCCCGCTATTTTATCGGGAATCTCATGAACAAATACAATGTGAATTGATACAAGCCCGCAGATATAATCCTGAAGGAGTTCATAACACTTTTGATTAATCGCGGCATATTCAGTAAGAACAGAAATCGATTGATTAATTAAGACTATGATTTCGACTTCGTCATGTTGGTAGCATGAGGCGCACAGCGAGTCCAGTGTATGATGGATAGCATCTTCAGCGAAAGCTGGAATAACGACAATACACTTAAGGTTTTCATTCGGATGTGCATTGATCAAGCCTCCATTTATCTCCTTATAGGATAATTTAGAAAAGCTTAATGGCATATCGTATTATTGCGTTAATGTCGACTGTATTAATTGAGACAACATGCCTCCCTCCTATACCTGTGGTAAGCACAATAGTAAGACATTCCAGGCTATTGATTGAGGCGCACGAGCATTATCAGAAAAGAAGCTTTCGCAATAGAATATATCTGAATGGACCCCAGGGCAGAACCTTGTTTACCATTCCTTTGGAAAAAGGAAAGAATGAGCAAATGAAAATTAAAGAAGTTCGAATAGCTCACGATGTTGCATGGCCCTCAATCTTTCTCAAACTAATCAGATCAAATTATGGATCTGCTCCATATTTTGAATTTGTCATAGATGATCTTAATGTGCTCTTTATGAAAAATTGGAAGTACTTATGGGACCTTAATCTTGGTCTTTGGGAGATAATGACCAAATTGTTACACCTCTCTATAGAAATAAATACCACAGATACTTATAATCAGAGACCGTCTCCAGGGGTATTGGATTTGAGAGGTCAATTCCTTCCTTCAAAAAGCTTTTTTTCGTCGAATATGTCCCAGGAATATCAGCAGGTATTTTCAGATAAGCATGGTTTTGTTCCACACTTGAGTATCCTGGATTTATTTATGTGTTGTGGCCCAGAATCCTCATTGAAGTTAAAGAATTCATCTGTATAAACAGTCCTGATTACGCAGCGAGGATAACGCTCAATACGAAAACTTACAAGCTCCTTTTCCATAAGATATCGAGCTAAAATGGTCATCGTCCGTTAAGATATTGTATAGAGAAAATGGAGTCGAAAATATTTCAAGTACGAATGGTTGATCAGTATTAACTAGTTATTATAGAATCACTAAGTCGAAAAAAGTCCGAAGGATGTGCATTATTCAATATCTTGCATTTACAACGATCTTATGGAACAAATAAACCCTGCAGAATTGCAGCAAATAAAGGATGATGTCTCTCAATTAACCAGGGACTTTATTCAACTTACAAATATCATAGGCCATGAAGAGTTGGGAAATACTGCAACGGACTTATTACAACATATCAATGATCCTTATCTCTTTGTAATCGTAGGAGAAGTTAAGGCCGGAAAAAGCAGTTTTATTAATGCATTATTAGAGACGGAGAAAGACATTTGTAAGGTAGCCCCGTCTCCGATGACAGATACAATACAACAAATTCTGTATGGTGCTCACGAAAGCGAAATAATTATAAATAACTACCTCAAAAAATTATACTATCCATTAGACATTCTAAAAGAGATCTGCATAGTCGATACGCCTGGAACGAATACAATTATTGAACATCACCAGGAAATCACAGAACGTTTTGTTCCTGCAGCTGATTTGATCGTCTTTGTCTTTGAAGCAAAAAATCCTTATCGCGAATCTGCATGGCAGTTCTTTGATTATATAAACTCCGAATGGTGGAAGAAGGTGATTTTTGTTCTTCAACAGAAAGATTTACTTGACGACGCAGATTTGCAAATCAATAAAAAGGAAGTTGAAGAATATGCCAGAAAAAAAGGCTTAACAGACCCACAGGTTTTTTGCGTAAGTGCTAAAATTGAGCAAAGCGAGAGCAAAACAAAAAGTGGATTCCCTGATCTTAGAAAATATATTGATACCCATATCTTAAATGGTAAGACGCCCGTCCTAAAGCAGCAAAATAATCTGTCTACCCTCCTCAATATGTCCGGAAAAGTAAAAGGTGGATTGATCTTGAGAAGAGACCAATATGACGCAGATGTTGCATTTCGTGATGATATCAAAGATACACTTACCCAGCAGGAGACGAAATCAGCAAAACAAGTTGATTTTCTGGTCGAAAACCTGATAGCCGAATATGAAAATGTAACCCGACCTAAAATAGGAGAAATACGTGATGGCCTGGGGTTCTTTTCAATGGTCGGAAGATCTTTTGGTTCGACATTTGGCATGAAGTCCAGTCCACGAGACTGGCTTAAGAATTTGTTTGAAGACCTGGAAAAGGATCTCAATACGCGACTTAAAAACAAACTCAATGACGGAGTGATAGATATCGCAGACAGTATTCAACAGATGGGTAAACTTGTTGATTTGAAATTGCGTAATAGCAGGACGATTCTTAGAGATGACCATGAGATTTTCAGTGACATAGCAGAACGTCGTGCTAATGTGTTGAAAGAGCTGCAATATTCTTTTTCATCTTTTCTCAATGATTCCAAAAACTTTTACGATCATGATTTAACGCGTTCATCCGATTCAATATCACCAAATTTGGCTGCAGCTGGTGGAATTACGGCAGTCGGTGTAATCCTTGCGACTATTACAAATGGGATGATATTTGATATCACAGGAGGTGTTCTAACTACTGCTGGTCTTTTATTTGCAGGCGTATCTATCGGTTTCAAACGAAGAAAAATCATGAAAGAATTTAAAGAAGAAATCGATCGTGGAAGAGAAAAATTTAATTCGAAAGTCAGTGAAAATTTGAAACAATATATTACAAAAATAAAGGAACGTATTGATAGAAACTTTTCAAGATTTGACCGTCATTTAGAAAAAGAGGGAACAGATATTATCAGATTCGAAAAGGAAATTGAAACGTTGGATCAGCATATTGATGCACTCAATGCCCGATTAAGCTCCTGACATTTTCATAAGTAAGCACCTTACGCCTCAATTCCGACATATATTGCTTATATTTAAAATTGTCGGTTAACGGACTTAATTGTCAACATTACACCGAGAGTTAATAAAAAAAGTGTCCTTTTGCCATTTTTTAGATTTAATGTGATCGTGAATTCTAGATTTAACTACTTTTTAACGCATGATAATTTAAGGGTATGTTAAATCTGAAATCTATTTTGAGATTTACTTGTTGGAAAAGTGACCTGCAAAAGGAATTACGTCTTAAAGATGTAATTAAAGTGAAAGCATAAAGATTTTTTGGTTGATGCAGTGATAGGAGGCCTATTCATCCTTGAATGGGTCTCCTTATTCTACTCAGCAAAGAAATTTAGAATATAAAGGATTCGTCATAAGTAAGGACGAAATAAAAGATTTTTTGGTTGATGCAGTGATTAGAGACCTTCTCATCCTTGAGCGGGTCTCTTTTTTTTAGTCTGATAAAAATTATACTCCGGGTTGAATTTCTTATGCTTACTTAGTATAGCTTTTTTTCTCTGTTGCCTTGACGATAACAATCCCAATAATAAGCACCCCTCCTGCTAAAGTTCTCAAAGTCGGAACTTCATCTAATATTAAATAGCCTAATGTTATCGCATACACTGGAACTATACATGCTATAATACTTGCCGTAGTCGCTTTGTAAAAGGTAAGTCCACGCATAAAAAGTGTATGACCCATGGCAGTCGTTACAACGCCTAATATCAAGATGGCCGCCCATTGTGTGCCTTCTATATCGACAGGTGTCCAAATTAGAACAGGCATCAGAAATAACGACATCAAACTCAACTGATAAGTCATCAATGTAGTACCTGAATAGAATGTACTTATAGAAGTCACCCATATATTGCGAATACTATATGTGAAAGCAGAAAATAATCCCAGACCTATGGCCCAACTCATTTCACTGCCAACATCAAAAGGTGGAGCTATAATATAAACAGCCAAAAGCGCTGTTAGAGCCAAAGCAATATCCTTTTGGGGTATTTTCTCCCTTCGCCAAACAGGCTCTAATATCGCTGTTATAGCTGGAAAAGTATACAGCGTCATCAACGCTACAGATACATTTGAATAATCTAAAGAGTAGAAATAAGATGTCCAATGAACAGCCATCATAGCTGAAGTTAGAACCAAAACCACACCATGTCGTTTCCAGTCAAACCTTAAGGATCGCTTAAATATCAGACTCATAAGACAAAGACACATAGCTGCTATAAGACAACGCCACAAGGTTGCTAATGAGGAGGAGGACGTAATATATCTACCCAAGACTGCAGACGAACTAATAAAAAGAATCCCAAGATTAAATTCTAAAAAACGAAGCCTATTATCCATTGGGGCAAGCGATTATGACAGCTCTATATAGGGCCACCTCAATGATTATCTCCGCTGATTTTTGACCCTCGAGGGACACGTATTTCTTCCACCAGCTCTTGTACATGCAATGGAGGAGCAGGCGTCAGACGGCTTACGACCAACGAAACAACTAAATTAATAAGCATCCCAATCGTACCTATACCTTCTGGACTAATATCCATGAAATAGCGTTCAGGATGTCCTATCCCGCCACCGAATTTGAAGTAGACAATATAGATGGCAGTAAATGAGATGCCGACAATCATACCTGATACAGCACCTTGCATATTCATACGTTTATCGAATATTCCAAGAATGATGGCCGGAAAGAAGGACGAAGCTGCCAATCCAAAAGCAAAGGCCACAATTGCGGCTACATAGTCAGGTGGGTTATACCCTGCATAAGCGGCTATTACCACTGCTACAGCAATAGCTGTACGTGCATATCTCAATTCTTGCTTCTCTGTAATATGTGGCATCAACCATCTGCGCATCAAATCATGAGAGATGGATGTTGAAATAACCAGCAACAATCCTGCAGCTGTTGAAAGAGCGGCTGCAAGACCACCAGCAACTACAAGGGCTATAACCCAGGCCGGAAGATTGGCTATTTCAGGGTTAGCAAGGACTATTATATCATGATCGATTTCAAGTTCATTACCCTGCCATCCCCGAGGGTCTGCAACTTGGCTTACGAAAGATGCATTTGTGTCATTGTAATATTGAATTTTTCCATCACCGTTTTTGTCATTAAATGCAAGTAACCCTGTAGTTTCCCAACTTTTAAACCATGGGGGAAGACTGGCATAGTCAGCATTATCAACAGTCTCTATAAGATTTGTTCGGGCAAATACCGCTACAGCTGGAGCAGTTGTATAAAGTATAGCTATAAAAAGTAGGGCATAACCGGCTGATATCCTGGCATCTTTTACTTTTGGCACAGTAAAGAATCGCACTATCACATGAGGCAGTCCAGCGGTTCCCAACATCAATGCTGCGGTTACACAAAACAAATCTATCCTGGGTTTATGACCAGAGGTATATTCATGAAAACCCAAATCTATAGATACCTGGTTAATCTTATCGAGCAGTGCTGTCCCATCAGCCAGGTGACCTCCCATTCCTATTTGAGGAATCGGATTATTGACCATTTGCAATGATATAAATATAGCGGGTACAGTAAATGCAAAAATCAATACACAAAATTGTGCTACCTGTGTATATGTAATTCCCTTCATACCTCCCAGTACAGCGTAAAAGAAGACAATCCCTGCTCCTAAGATAACGCCTGTCTCAAACGAGGTATCAAGAAACCTGCTGAAGGCCACTCCTACCCCTTTCATCTGACCCACCACATAGGTGAAGGACACAAAAAGTGCACATATCACAGCAACAATCCGGGCAGTCTGACTGTAATATCGATCTCCAATGAAGTCAGGAACCGTAAACTTTCCAAACTTTCTTAAGTATGGGGCCAATAATAGGGCCAGCAATACATAGCCTCCGGTCCAACCCATTAAATATTGTGATCCATCAAATCCCATAAATGAGATCAATCCAGCCATAGATAAAAAGGAAGCCGCACTCATCCAATCTGCCGCTGTAGCCATACCATTTACCACAGGATGCACCCCACCCCCTGCTACATAAAACTCCTTAGTTGATCCGGCCCTTGCCCATATTGCAACTCCGATATAGATTAAAAATGTAACACCAACAATCACATATGTCCAAATCTGTAAACTTGTCATTCTAAATCTTTAAGCTTCGTCTAATCCATGTTTCTTGTCCAGCTTATTCATCAGATAGACATATACAAAAATCAACACCACAAATACATAAATAGCCCCTTGTTGTGCAAACCAAAAACCTAGAGGAAAACCACCCAAATGGATCGTGTTCAGATAGTCAGCGAATAGAATCCCACAACCGTAAGAAACGATAAACCAGATACTTAGCAGAATGGCAAGGTATTTAAGATTGGTTCGCCAGTATTGTTTATTTTCACTCACATCTTTTGATTTAAGCCTGAATGTACTAATTGTCTTTATTCCTTCATGCATCTTAGGTCGGATTTGATAGAATGATCTGGTGATCGTATCTTAGATGACGAAATCCATAATCTTGTGTATCATGAGAAATCTACTTTTTATATTCTGTTGTATCCTTTCAATTACAGTAGCTGAAAGTCAATCTGAATCTTTTCTGAAAGAAAAATATGAAGGCGAACGAGTAGAAGTTTTAATAGAAATGCCAGCAAGTTCTGAAGGTATAGATATTTATGCTGATCACTCACGCAAAATGGATTTTGAAGACTACTCGAGTAGAATCAAAAAATATGGAATAGGCCTTTATCCAGGAGATGTAATAATGATTACAAAAATTAAAAAGAAAGCCAAACATATAGAATTTCAGCTTGCCGGAGGTGGTTTTGGAACATGGGGAGATGATGGTAGTAATGTCTCTGCTGATTACATTCCCAAGACTTCACGACAAGAAGAATTAGAAAAAATTCTGAATGAAGACAAGGACAAGAAACTGACCGATAGAAAAAAATTAGAAAAAGAATTAAAGGATTTAGAAAGGGATCGCTCGCTTCGACAACAAGAAAGTAAACGCCAGGCTGCGCTTGAATCAGAAATGAAAAAATCAAGAATTCAGGAACAGAGACGACAAGGAGGATCCAGATTTAACATCCGATATGACTATAAAATTGGAAATAGTGAGTTGACATCAGCAAGCATCGAACAAGCACTTCGAGATTATGTAAATTTTACCCCTGGTATTAATTCCTCGAATGTAAACAGTGCCTCAAGTACCGATGACAATAATGGGACTATGGTAAAAGGCATGACGATGGAAGAAGTAATGTCGATTATGGGAATACCGAAAAGCTTGACTACTTCGGTCAGTTGCGAACTTGAAAAGACTGTTTGTTCATTCGAGGATAAAAGACAAAAAGTAGAAGCAATATTTGTTGAAAAAATTTTAGTTAAATATACCGTCTCGTCTATGTAGCTCACCTATAATCTTCAATGTTGAGCATTTGGCTCGCAACTTGAAAATCTGAAGAATCATTTGATGCTATAATCACAAGACGTTCGCTAACATGATTCTTTAATAAGTCATGAAACCAAATCAAAGAGGGTTCATCGAGAAATGAGGCAGGCTCATCAAGTAATAATATATCACTTTTGGCAAGAATGGATAATCCAAGTCCCAACCTCTGTGTCTGTCCGGAGGATAATGATTTTATAAACCTATGTCCTTTAACAGGAAGATCCACAAGGCTAACAAAATCACTCCGGGTTAAACCGTTACTTATCGATTTAAAAGTAAAATAATAGTCTATCATTTCATCGACAGATAGCTGTGGAATCAATCCTACATGAGGTCCCCAAAAAGTGCACTTCTTATATACCTCATCCCTATGAATATTGACTCCGTTAGAATCCATATATGTAAGCGTACCAACGGAAGGAGATAAATGACCCGAAATAAGCTTCACCATTGTTGACTTTCCAGATCCATTTGCACCTGCAATGCCATAAATAGTGCCCGACTTAAAATTGTAATTTACATTCCTGAGAATCCACTCTTCAGCATACCTTTTACTGACATTATCCAGATCAATAGTCATCACTTCTTACTTGTCTGAACCCACGAATAATGCCCTTTTCGCTTTTAGCAATGAACTCCAGAATTTCCTCTTTCAGAGGGCTATCCGTTATGGCTCGATCCAAATGTCTTAAAGCTATTGAAAGATTCCGATGTTTTACAAAAAGGATTCTGTATATATCGTTAATCATATTAATTGATTGAGTGTCAAAGCCCCTTCGTTTAAGTCCAATCTTGTTCACCCCAACATAAGACAATGGTTCTCTCGCCACTCTGATGTAAGGAGGCACGTCTTTTCTAACAAGTGTACCTCCACCAATAAATGCATGATCACCTATCTGCACAAATTGTTGCACAGCTGTCATCCCTCCTACGATTGCATGAGCTCCGATGTAAACATGCCCAGCAAGTTGTACGTTATTAGCCAGAACTGCAAATTCGTCTATCATACAATCATGGGCCACATGGGCATATGCCATGATAAGAGCATTCTTTTTTATTTGAGTAACACCTGTTGCTCTCGTCCCCCTGTTAATCGTACAATATTCACGAATGATGACCTCGTCGGATATCTCAAGATAAGTTTTTTCATCTCTGAACTTTAAGTCCTGCGGATCTCCACCTATGATAGCGCCATGAAAAATTCTACAATTTTTTCCAATCCTTGTTCCGCTTTTTATATAAGCTTGAGACCCAATCCAGGTATCATCCCCGATATGGACATCTGCTTCTATAGTAACAAAAGGATCTATGGAAACTCGGTCCCCGATGATCGCATCCGGATGGATAATAGCATGTGGGGATTTACTCATTTAGAGAGTGTTGCGATTCACTATTTGAGCCGTGAGTTCACCTTCAGATACAATACTGTCACCGACGTATGCTGTACCCTGCATGTGGACAATACCTCGTCTTATAGGAGATAGCAATTCCATTTTCAGTATGAGTGTATCCCCAGGAAAGACTTTCTTTTTGAATTTAACATTGTCCATTTTTAAAAAGTAAGTATCCCACTCTGACGGATTTACAACATTATTCAATGCTAATAATCCTCCGGTTTGAGCCAATGCCTCCATTTGTAAAACACCCGGGAATACAGGATTACCGGGAAAGTGCCCTTGAAACAATGCCTCATTGAAAGTTATATTCTTGACACCTACAACCAGGGTATCCGAGATTTCTATAATCTTATCGACTAGTAGAAAGGGGTATCGATGCGGCAGATAGCCCTGAATTGCTAAAGTATCATAAACAGGTTCGGCTGACGGGTCATAATATGGCTTACCTTTTAATTTCAAGACCTTTTGAAGGATTGGTTTCAGATGCTTTACTAAAGCTGTGTTACCTGTGTGGCCAGGTCGCTTGGCGATGATTTTAGCATTGAGATGATAACCTAATAAAGATAAATCACCGATGAGGTCCAGCGCCTTATGACGTGCTAATTCATCATCATATTTTAATTTATAACCTTGATTAAACCGATCTATAATACCGTCATCGACTGATCTGTTGAGCAATTTTAGCGCATTGGTGATTTCTTCCTGTGCGTCAGGGCCAGAGGATATGAGCACAGCATTGTCGAGATCACCTCCTTTAATGAGGTCTTTTTTACACAGTTCTTCTAATTCAGAGGTCAACACAAATGTGCGGGCTTCAGCAAGGTCATTAAAATTCTCTCCTTCACTATAATGAGTGAATTGACGGCCTACATCGATACCGTTATAGGATAATAGAACGTCTATTTCAAGTTTGTCCCCAGGCAGAACGATATAAGAGGCTCCAGATATTTCGTCTGTAAACTCAACAACCTCCTCTATATTCCAAATCTTTGTAAATTCTTCGTCTTGTTCTTTTCTTTGGTCAAAAAGTGCCTGGTAGAAATCAGCAGCACTACCATCTAATATAGGTATTTCAGCGCCAGATACATGGATTTCAGCATTCGAGATTCCAGCACCCCAAAGGGCGGCAAGTAAGTGCTCGACAGTGTCCACTTTTTTTACTCCAAAAGCGAGGTTTGTACTTCTTTCTGTTGATGTGACATACTTCACGTCTGACAGCATCCATCCCGAATCTTCAATATCGCTACAAGTAAATTTGATTCCAAATCCGGCATCTGCCGGAGCTACAGTTACTTTAGCGGGTTGACCACTATGTAGTCCTTTACCCGCCCAGGTGATCGGTGATGCAATAGTGTATTGTCTTCGGGCCAATGATGTCGCCATAAGTCTATCTACTTCTATACTAAAGACACAAATATATAAGATCGTATGATCTAACTATAAATATTTTAAGCAATGACCTTATTATCTATGTCACAATTCATATTCTGTATTCAGGGCTATGAAACTTAACAAGCAAATGTATACCTCGATATCAGGTTATTCTCCCGGTTGATTTTTTTCCAATTTTTTAATCCTTTCTTCCAAATCCGGTAGTTGTTTGAACAAAGCATATGACCTTAGATAATTGTAATAAGAGAGTATGGGATAACCATACCATTTTTTGTTTGCCTCTTCAATATTTGCGGCAACACCTGATTTTGCCTGGATTTTAGATCCGGGAGCAACCTTTACATGACCTGCTATACCGACTTGCCCACCTAATTGAGAACCCTTCCCAATTGTCGATGATCCTGAGATCCCTGACTGGGCCGCGATGGCCACATTTTCTCCTATCTCCACACCATGTGCGACTTGAATAAGATTGTCAAGTTTCGCTCCTTTGCGTATAATCGTATCTCTCATTGCGCCTCGATCTACGCATGAATTACTTCCTATTTCAACATTATCCTCAATAATTACACTGCCCTGATGCGCTATTTTCTTATACCCTTCTTTAGATAAGGCATGTCCAAATCCTTCAGTACCTATCACCGCATTTGGATAAAGAATACATCGGCTACCTATAGAAACACCTGGCATAATCTTAACCCCGGAATGAATAATTGTATCCTCACCTACAATAACATTTTTACCGATATATACGTGATCATGAATGACTGCCCTCGCACCTATCCGTGCACCAGAATCAATAACTGAATAATGACCAACCGATACGTCTGTGCCCAATTCCGCACCTGCGTCGATTGTACAATTTAAACTAACACCTGAAATTTTTGGGTCTTGTATATTCGTAAATATGCTAGATAATTGGGAGACTGCTTCATACACATTCGATACCTTGATAAATGTAATATGTGTAGTTATCTGAGGGTCAAATCCAGTAGGTACTAATACCGCTCTTGCCTGGCTACCATAAATGTGTTGCTCATAACGAGGATGACCATAAAAGGTGATCGTATTGGCTTCATCAGATTCTATCGCTGAAAGTCCCTTAATCTCTAAAGCAGGATCACCTATTATTTGCCCCTTTAATTGATCGGATATCTGCCCTGCAGTATGATATGACGTTGACATTTCCATGCGTTCACAAAACTAACGTTTTGAATACATAGAATGATGTTATTTAACTTCAATAGAGCTTTCTTTCGCACAGACTTATCAGAAAGTAGCCGGAGCCCGGTGACTGGAACATAATTGCTTTTATTGTGAGCGAACTACAAGCTAAAAATCCAATGTCATAATTCTTACTCACTAAATCTTTAATACTTCGTAAGAATGGACGACTTTTGCACGACGATTTCAAAAAATAATATGCTAAGAATAGGTACACGTGGGAGCAAATTGGCTCTATGGCAGGCAAATGATCTAAAGTCCAGATTATATAAACAAGGTATAACAGCAGAACTCGTAATCATTAAAACAAAAGGAGATATCATTCAACATTTGAGTTTTGACAAGATTGAAGGGAAGGGTTTTTTTACAAAGGAAATTGAAGATGCATTATTGGAAAACACAATTGATGTCGCAGTTCATTCACTCAAAGATT
>JAJCYJ010000305.1 GCA_029262975.1 Saprospiraceae bacterium | reverse complement strand
AAATATGACACGATCTCTGATACCAGGAGAAGAATAATCAATGTGAATATGAGCATCACCCACCATAGCCATTGCACTTTTATGAGGGCTTAAAGGTTTTGTCTGGGCATGTACTGATTCCATGTTTAGACAGGTTAGCCCAAACAACAAATTCAAATATATTATGTATTTCATTTTAAATCATTTTATTAATGTTCGTGGTCGTCAAGATGATTTTCAAGATACTTCCCTTGCACCCCAATACCGTGGAGGTGTGTTAGCGCAGCACCATAATGTCCAGCCTGGCTCACTGAATATGCAGCGCCTAACATTATAATTAAAACCAAGATTTCTCCCCATAATTTTCTTTTGATGATAAAATGACTAAGTCCTTTTAAAACGACTGCTGCAAGACTTAACCATTTGGTATATCCAGCATATAACTCATGCTGTATTAAAAGATCAGCCGCTATTTTATTCAATTCTGTAGTATGTGGATGTGCATAGTTGGATGCTATAAATGCACCAATAGCACCGCCAAAAAGTATGATTAGAGTGATAATGCTTAGTTCATTTTTCCAAATGAAAAAGGACACAATCTGAGTAATAAGTGCAATTAACAACAAGACTACAGGGAAATGAACTACCATAGGGTGTAAACTTGGAAAATCACTCCAACCTGGTTCTGCAATTTCACTGTATGTTGATGATTCAGAATGGTCACTGTGTTCATGGGAGTCAATACTGTGTGTCTCTTCATCAATTGTAACAACGGTATCCCCCTGGTGAAAATTATTTTTATAATTTTCAGGAGAACCTGTCACGCTTGACAAGAATGATAAAATAAAAACACTGGTCAGGATAAAAGTTATGCGTTTCATGTTGTATATATTTTAAATAATGGATTTAGAACCTCTTGTGTATTCCATCGTGCCAATTTTGGTATTCACAGAATCCAATATTTTGATATTTTCAAAACCTTCACTTTCCATAAATGAGGGAATCAGACCCTGTCGGTTATCTTCAGTAGTTTCAAATCCATCCAACATTTGAACGAGATAAAATCCCATGTTGGAAATGAAATCAGACGGGATGCCCCAATCAGAAATGAACAATATTCCATTCGGTTTTAAAACTCGTAATATTTCTTTCAAAGCGGCCTTTTTATCATTGGTTCTCATATGATGAAAAACCAAACAACTGTACACTTTGTCAAAAGTATTATCCTTGTAAGGGAATTTATTTCCCTGGTATAAATCAAGTTGTACTCCGTGTCGATGGTCTAAATTTTCGAGTTTTGCGTTCGCTATCTTAAGGATCTTCGGATCTATTTCCAATCCATAATAATCGGTACTTGATTCTTTGGATATGGCATAGATAAGATTCTGGGCTGTTCCAAAACCAAATTCCATTATTTTTTCTCCTGGACATGGATCTATGTGATGGATCAATTTATTTCTAATTTTTTTTTCTGGCATGGTCCAGCCGATCAACCTATCATATAACCCTGTTAGAATTGAAAAACCTGAAGCCGGAATAAATTTTCTACTACTGTTCATTATCTCATTAGTTAAGTATCCCCATCTCACATTCTATCATTCTCACATTTGGTCATTTACTCATTCTATCCTTCTCACATTCTATCATTATCGCTTAGTAGCTTCAGCGCCCGAACAAAGGGAATTCAACGCTCAAGATTGTAGAACAAGCAACAAACAACGAGCAGCTTTTTATAATTATCTACTGACGATGGCAAAGCCATATCAGCATCCAATTATCAATTCTTAATTCCGTCATTGCATTCTACACGGGCTTACGCCTTCACTCCTTTCCCATTATAGCATTCTGTACGGGCTTACGCCTTCACTCCTTTCCCATTATAGCATTCTGTACGGGCTTACGCCTTCACTCCTTTCCCATTATAGCATTCTACACGGGCTTACGCCTTCACTCCTTTCGAGCGCTGTCGCACTCGACCCTTAGGGATCAGTCGTTCATACTCGACGCGTCGGGATCTGTCGTTCATCATTAACCCATTAATGACTGTGTCCATCATGGTCTTTTCCTGAATGTTCTTCGTGTTTGTGCCCATCAGCTTTGTGGTCAGCATTTTTTTGATAATCCATTCCGCATACTGGGCATGTTCCTGCCTGGTCACTGCCACTTCCTTCGCAATGCATGGGACAGACATAGGCTGATGTATGTTCCTTGCCTGCATGTTCGGTCATATTATGTCCTTCATGTGATTTGTTGCCACAGGAGGAAATTGCAATTCCTAAAGTGAAGAGTGACATGGCTAAAAAAATAATTTTAAAAGATTTCATTTTATTTGAATTTAGTTTTTTAAAAAATTAATGATTGTGCGCACTTGGTGCCGGTTTAGGTCTCGTCATAGTATTTGCCGAAACATAATCTTTATTCAATTCAATTTTGACACTTCCGCACTTCATCATTTTGTCGCCGAAATATGGATTTCTAATTTCCTTTTCTACGGCTAACCAGTCTGCTCCCTGATTATTTTTGGCCATCGGGCAATACATCACATAGTAGGTGCTTTCATTGGTGCCAAAAGATTTTAAGGAGTTAATGATAGCTTGTGATAAGAAGTCAAATTGATTGCGCTGATCTTCGACATCTTCAACCTCTTTAATCTTTGTTGTGTGGGCTTTTATAGCCTCTAATTGTTCCATCCAATACATGTGTGCATCTCCTTTTAAAAGCGACATATCAACCATTTCTAATTTGTCGAGTACTTTAGATGCAGCCAGACTTCCTGCTTTGGAATCTGTTAATACGAGACCATCCTTAAGATCAATATAGCTGAGTACCAGATTGTCTAATTGATCCTTGAACTCGTCGGGAGTCTCGGCAGTAAAATTAGGTACCTGATCACCTCCTCCCTCTTTCTTAATCGAAATGTTTCTGTTCATCATACTGAAGTTATTATTCAATTGCGCCGCAGCATCTATAGCAAATGCACCATTGGTTACAACCATTTCGCCATTTTCCAATCCTTCAATTATACTGACCATTTCTCCGCTTTGATTGCCAACTGTGACTTCTCTAAAATGATAAGATGGAATATCAGTATCAGGCATTTGTACATACACTACAGATTTATCCCCTGTCCAGAGTAGCGCAGTCTTTGGTATTGATAAATTGGTATTTTTACGGTCACTAGAGCGCACCTTAATTTCTCCTTTTATTAACATACCTGGTTTTAGCAGATTTTTCTTATTCGCAATTTCAGCACGAATAATACCTGTCCTGTTAGTGCTGTTAAGTAATGGATCTATATAACTTATCCGGGCAGTAAATTTTTCATTATTAAGTGAAGGAGTTGTAAATTCTACATTTTGACCTTTTCTAATATCAGCGAGATCTGATTCGAATACATTGAAGATAAGCCATAACCAACCTGTCTGGCCCACTGTATAGAGTGTTTGTCCTTGTTTTACATAATCTCCTTGAGAAGCTTTTCTCTTTAATATATAGCCGCTGTGATCTGCATAAATATTTATTGTTTCCATGGGTTTTCCGGATGTCAGGATATCATCGATTTGCTTATCCGTAATTTTCCAATTCTTCAATTTTTGAATGCTGGATTCTTTGATACCCGGAACCCTGTTTTCAAATTTTGCAGCTGTTATTAATTCTTGAGATGCATTGAGCAATTCTGTGGAGAAAACCGTAGCGATATGTTGTCCTGCACTTACATATTCGCCTTCAAAATTTACTAATAAATCTTCTATTCTTCCACCGAGGTGTGTGCTTTGAACATTAATGGATCGCTCGTCAAGCTCTATAGTGCCGTCTACTTTTACTGATGACTGTTCTCCAGATCCTTGACTTGATTGTCCGACCATAGTTGTTTCTACCTGTGCCAGTTTGGCAGCGGCATTGCTCATTTGCAAAATGGCCGGATCATCGTTCGACATGCTATTATCGAGCGGGATCAAGTCCATTTCACATATTGGACAAAGGCCAGGTTCGTTTTGCCGAATTTGAGGGTGCATTGAGCAAGTCCATATTTCCTCCTTTTCAGGTGTTGTAGTATTCATCGCACCAGCATCGCCTACATGGGCAGAATGATCCTGCATCGGAGCTTGGGTGGATGGTTTAATAAACCAGCCAAGAGCTATACCAGATGCAATGAGAACAATACCTATGATATAATTTTTATATTTTGACATTTCAATATTTTTTAGATTTTATCACTCATATTTATTTAACGTGGCTTGGGCCAAGAGTTTTTTAAATTTCGCTGTTGCAATAATTAATTCGTAGTCAACAAATTCCATTTCGAGACGTAATAATTCTTCAAAACGAGTGCCTTCGCTGGCATACTCATTTCTCATAAGATCTAGTGTTTCTCGCGTGATGCTTTTTAAATTTTCCATTTTTTGAATTTCCATTTCTGAATATTCAATAGAAGAATAAGCATTAGCAATCTCCGCCTTAAATGATTCTTTAACATCATCCATGGATGCTTTGATCGCTTCCTGACGCAATTTCTCTTCCTGTCTTTTTGATTCAAATCTGCCTGTATTCAAAGGGATGGTTACCATGCCCATAGGCATTAGTACATCTCGCCCATTCCCAGAAGGATTCATATCTCCTCTTTTGAAAATCATGGCATAATCCAGACCAACACCTATTTTGGGTTTGCTTTCAAAATGAGTAAGATCAACAGCTTTCATAGAAGCTTTAATGCGATTTTCAAAAATTTGAAATTGTGGATGTCCTGATTCCGCATATGCTATATAAGCAGAAGAATCTTTTGGAATCGATATATTCTGTGTGATTATAATTTGTTCGTCAAGAGGTCTGCCGGCCCACCTGTTGATTAAGATAGTGGCAGGCTCCGCTTGCTTTTCTAGAAGGCCAAGATCTAATTCAAGATTATCTTTGGATCGTTGTACTAAGAGAACATTACTTAATTTGCCCTTTCCTGATCTCACACCAGATTTAGCCAATTCATCCATTATTTCTAATAAGTCCAATTTGCTTTCAATGACGATTCTTTTATCATTTAGAAAAATCAATTGACTGTATGCTGTTCTAATTGCATATTCTATATCGATTTCTTTCACTTCATCTATATTGGATAATATTTCAGCTTGTGAAGAAACCATGTCTTGACGTGCATTCAATAAACCTTTCCAGGGTATGGCTTGGGTAACACCGATTCTGACCCTTTGAGCTCCAAGTCGCGTCTCTATCGGTAGTATGCCAAGACCTAAATTTACCTGGGGATCCGGGTAATCGATTACTTGGTTCGCTCTTTCCCTGGCTGCAGCATAGTCCATTCGCAAAGCTTCCAATCCTGGATTCTTTTCTTTGGCCATCTGAATGAAGGATTCTACTGATTGGCCAATCAAGTGATCACCACAAAGTAATATCAGCAAAACCAAAAAGTATTTAATCATTTGCTACATTTTTAGAAGTAAACTTTATTTGTAATTCTTTCCAGAGACTGAATAGCACAGGAACGGTGAACATTGTAATTATCTGTAATGTCATACCGCCAAATGAAGGTATTGCCATTGGAACCATGATATCGGCACCTCTGCCTGTACTTGTGAGTACCGGAAGCAAGGCTAATATCGTTGTAGCAGTCGTCATCATCGCTGGTCTGACCCTTCTTAATCCTCCTTCTACAACTGCGTCTCTAATTTCTTTGATTGTTGTAGGACTATTTTTTGCAAAACTGTCTCTTAAAAAAGTGGCTACTAAAACACCATCGTCAGTTGCTATTCCAAATAGAGCCAAAAATCCTACCCATACTGCGACACTCAGATTAATGGGATTAATTTGAAAAAGATCCCGCATGTTCGTCCCGAAAACATCCACATTTAGAAAAGTAGGAGAACTATAAAGACCGATCATAATGAACCCTCCGGCAAATGCTACGAATACACCAGAGAATACCATTAGCGAAATTGAAACTGACTTAAATTGTAAATATAAAATCACAAATATGAGACCCAGAGCTATCGGTACCACAAGACTAAGTCGTTTGCTTGCCCTTACCTGTTGTTCGTAGTTTCCAGCGAAATTATAGTTAATACCCGGAGGAATAATAAGTGTGCCCTGATCAATTAAATCTTTAAGATGGTTCTGTGCATTGGTGACAACTTGCACTTCTGCATATCCTGGTTCCTTATCAAATAAGACATACCCAACCAGGAATCCATCTTCACTTTTAATCGCCTGGGGTCCTTGTTCGTATCGGATGTTCACTACTTCTCCCAATCTGATTTGACCGCTGGAAGGTGTCTGAATAAAGATATTTTTTATTCCATTTATATCACTTCGATTATCTAATGGATATCTTATTCTAATGGGATATCGTTCTCTTCCTTCAACGGTAGTTGTCATATTCATGCCACCTATTGTTGCTTGAATTTGTTGTTGTACCGTTTCAATTTTAAGTCCGTACCTACTGATTTTATCTCTGTCAATATCTATGAGTAAATATGGTTTACCTACGATGCGTTCTGCGAATACCGCAGCATCCTTTACACCTTCCACATCTTTCAAATGATTTTCAAGCTCGAGTCCTACTGCTTCTATTATTTTGAGATCCTGACCTTTTACTTTGACTCCCATGGGCGCTCTCATACCAGTCTGCAGCATTACCAACCTGGTCTCGATAGGTTGCAATTTTGGTGCAGATGTCACACCAGGAATTTTAGTAACCTTTACGATCTCATTCCAGATGTCATCAGGTGATTGAATTTCATCTCTCCATTGTCGAAAGTAGCGACCACTGTCATCCGGGATAAGCTCACCCTTTTCATCATAGACATATTCGCCTTGTTCATATTTATATCTTATCCGGTGCCCGGCATCATTCGTCTTGTATTCGGATTTATAGTTTATAATATTTTCATACATAGACATCGGAGCCGGATCGAGTGCACTGTTCACCCTTCCCGCTTTACCAACCACAGAATTGACCTCCGGAATAGCTGTCACAGCCATATCCAGTAATTGTAGATTTTTTTGATTTTCTGCGACACCACTATGAGGCATAGATGTAGGCATGAGTAAAAATGAACCTTCATTGAGAGAAGGCATGAACTCTTGACCAGTCGTCGTAAATACCTGGTATCCACTATAAAGGATAAATCCAACCAGTAACAGAAACAACAACTTTACTTTTAATAAGAACCTGAGAATGTATTCGTAGTAATGAATAATAATCCAAAAGAAGACAAGAAGTACTGTGATAATTGACAGAACAAAGAAACTATTCGTGACAAGGCTCTTATTTACACCAAGTGGCATCCACTCTTTTGTAAGAAAAACGGCTATAAAAAAAGCATAAACTATATTGGAAAAGACCAGGAAGAGTCTACTTCCTCTGCTCAGAAAACGATCGACAAAGGACTGTGCGACTGCAACACCGCTTACAAGTGTAAGGATCAGGATAAGATTTTGATCAAAAACGAAGTAGGCGATTATTGACGATAGAAAGACAACGACATTGACAACCGTACCTAACTTCTTCTTGTCTAACTTGAGGCTAAATAATGTGTGGGCAAGAGGTGGTATAAAACATAGCGCAACGATGACAGCAGAAATGAGTGCAAATGTCTTAGTGAATGCCAGGGGTCGGAATAACTTTCCCTCTGCAGCTTCCATTGCGAATACAGGCAAGAAACTGATGACTGTCGTTGCTACAGCCGTAAGTACTGCAGAACCCACTTCAATGGTTGCTTCGTAGACTGTATTATAGAGTGACTCTTCTCCTCCGTATTTTTCCTTCCTGTCCAAAATACTTTCCGTCAATACTATACCCATATCTACCATTGTCCCAATAGCAATGGCGATACCGGAAAGTGCGACTATATTAGCATCAACACCAAAATACTTCATGGCAATAAAACACATCAGGACAGCTATAGGAAGTGTTCCTGCCACAAGTATGGACGACTTCAAATTGAAAAGAAGTAGAATTACGACTATGATTGTGATTAATATCTCAAGGGTCAGGGCTTCTTCTAATGTGCCAATCGTTTCATTGATTAATTGTGTACGGTCATAGAAAGGCACCACAGTGACTTGTGATACTGTTCCATCAGCCAAGACTTTAGTAGGTAGTCCCGGACCTATTTCACTGATTTTATTTTTTACATTATTGATGACTTCAAGAGGATTTGCTCCATATCGGGCTACGACTACACCTCCGACGGCATCAGCACCTGCTTTATCGAGAATACCTCTTCTCGTTGCAGGACCCAGATAAACTTTAGCGACATCTTTAATCGAGATAGGTATACTATTCCTTGTGACAATGACACTCTTTTCAATGTCCTCAATTGACTTAACATAACCCAACCCTCTGACAAAGTATTCTGCTTGATTAATCTCGACGGTTTGGGCGCCGACATCTATATTGCTTCCTCTTATGGCACCCATCACATCTGACAGAGTCAGATTCTTGGATTTTAATAATTCTGGATCAACGTCGACCCTGTATTCCTTTGTAAATCCTCCTATTGAAGCGACTTCCGAAACCCCTTCAGCAGAAAGTAAACCATATTGGACATAAAAATCCTGAATAGATCTTAAATCCTGGGGATCCCATCCGCCAGTAGGATTACCATCCGGATCTCTTCCTTCAAGCGTATACCAATATATCTGACCCAATGCCGTAGCATCGGGCCCAAGGGTTGGGGAGACTCCTTCCGGTAATAGGTTGGCCGGAAGCGAATTTAGCTTTTCTAAAATCCTGCTTCTGCTCCAATAAAATTCGATATCATCGTTGAAAATGAGATATATACTGGAAAAGCCAAACATAGAATTGCTTCGTACGCTTTTTACTCCAGGTATACCCAGTAAAGATGAAGTTAGTGGATAGGTTATCTGATCTTCCACATCCTGGGGAGACCG
>JAJCYJ010000304.1 GCA_029262975.1 Saprospiraceae bacterium | reverse complement strand
CAAGATGCTTTAGAGCATTTGGAGGTAAGAAATATAACATCGCGGTGTGGAGCAGTTGGTAGCTCGTCGGGCTCATAACCCGAAGGTCGCAGGTTCAAGTCCTGCCGCCGCTACAATGAAGCCGATCCTGAATAGGATTGGCTTTTTTTATGTCTATCCGTTATAGAATCATTTCTTTAAGATCTAAGAAAGCAGGTTTGACCAAGGCAAAACGAAGTCTTCAAGAATCGTCTCGTCGTAAGGAAATTTGAACACTTGTCGGTTTATCGTCTTCATAACTTCTGATAAGATTCCTTATGCATGTCCTTGTTGCGCTATGGGCGAAATTGTCTATATCGCTATTCTACCTGCTCTTAGAATATCTCCTTGCCGACCTCTTTTAATATTTATTGCAACAGCTAGGAAAGTTATGATACTATGAAAGCTCGATAAACATCGAAAGAAATAGATATGCCCCATCCAGAAAATTCTGGAATAAATCCTGAAGAAATTACAATTGAAATTTGAAATATGGAAGTTAAAAACGATCAACTCCTTGATAGAACTAAAAACAACGAGACTCATATATTCTTGTTCAACTTATTGTTGACATCAAATTTGCACAATGTAGAATTTTGTTCAGACCAAGTTATCTTCCTATGACAGGTACAAGTAAAAATGTTGTGAAGTGCCCTGCACATACAGGATATTTATTGCCAAATGTTTGTTGACCTTTTTAGTCTTCTCCTTATTCCGGATAATCAACAAATACAATTTTCCCATCTTTGTCTAACGAAACTGCCGTATAAAGTTCTTTGCTGGCAATCAATTTGTAATAGCGAAGTTTATGAATTCTTACTCCAAACAACTTAATATTTTTACTACTTACACCATCTTCACCTAAAAAAATAATTGATTCGGCACTTGCAATAGATTTCTTTAGCGCTTTTGATAGATACGATTTAGGATAATTTTTATGTATCCATTTTTCATTCAGCGTAACTGAATCAATACTTTTAAAAAAATTAAAGTGCTCGGCAGTAAGCTCGGGCCAGTTATCCGTTTTAAGTGTTTTCACTGAAATTGGAGATAATTCCGGAAAATAATTACCAGCTATTTGTTGCGTTAATGTAAACTTGAGTGAACCATGAAGATTTGTAAGCAAAATAATGACAAAATTATCCTTTGGAACAAGATACGCTTGACTATTGAATCCTGTTCTAAAAGCACCGCTATGCTCTGCAATTAGATTTCCTGACATCGGCCAAATCATCCATCCTGGTGCTGTGGAAATATAATTACCATTGTCAAGTGTAGGTGAATTGAACATGATGTTCATCGAATTTTCATTTAACAACTTTCCAGTTAGTAATGCATCATAAAATTTACTTAAATCTCTGGCCGTTGTTCTGATGCCTACATCTGCTCTACCATACGCGACTGGAGCCATTAAGATTCCATTTCCTATTCCTGAAACTCCGGTATTCATGTCAGTCGTGTCATGATTAAAATACCCTGATACCCTATTGGGAATTATCTTATACGGATGATCAACATATGCATCGTTCAGATTCAGTGGAATAAAAATGACTTTCTTAAGGTATTCCTCATAATATTGGCCCGTTATTCTTTCAATCACAACTCCTAAAACAAAAGGGCCGCATGAATAACGCACGTCAGTTCCTGGCCTAAATTTAAGTTCCGTAGTAAACAGGTGATTAAGAATTAAGCTGTCAGATTGGGAATCTAAAAATAATTTGTTTGACTTATCCCAACTATAAAGTTCCCATTCATCAACCAAGCCTGATGAATGGGTAAGTAATTGTTTTATTGTAATAAGTTCCCATGACGCAGGCGCCTCTGGAATGTATTTTCTAACAGGATCATACAGACTTAATTTCCCTTCTTCTGCCATTAAAAGAATGGCAGTAGCGGTAAAGGTCTTACTCATTGATGCTATTGCAAAAACAGATTTCTCCGTTATTGGTACATTCAATTCAAGATTGGCAACACCATAATATCCTTCCTTGAGTATTTTCCCGTTTTTGGCCACGATGAACGCAAAGCCCGGGATGTTTTTCTCCTCAATTCTTTGTTTTACAATTTCCTCAATATTCAGTTGGGCAAAACAGAATGAATTGAAGCAAAATGCGAAAAGAACGATTCCTGACATCCTAGTTGATCTACTCATATTGATTTATCTGATTTGACTACTAACAATCCCCTATTCGTAAAGTATCGGTACCTCTACATTCCCAAGATAATAACTACCCTTTTTATTCTCACCAAACTATAGAGAATTATCAACCAACAATAATGGAATGACCTTGCATAATGGATCATTTCTTGCTAATAGTAAATGGCTATTTATGGTCCAAGTCTTTGTCAATCATTGAAATCATATCTTCAATTGCTACGAGAAGCACTCTTTCTTCATCGAGAGTGGCCTTTAGCATAAGATAAAATCTAGCCAGGTATGATTCTTATTGCCAACTCTATAAGAGAACTTGATAACCTAACTTAAAGGTGCTTATTTGGAATCATGAGTTAAGTAAGATGTAGTCCGCGTCAAAATAAATTAGTGACAACACTTTTTGGGTGGCATCTTTGACATGATCCCTGGTAGTATGAGTATCGGACTCGTACCCGTTCTATCTCATCTCCTGACGAATTAATTAGAGCAATTGCTCCTTATATTCCAGGTAAATATTCAGGACAATTTCAAAATAAATTTTCAACAAGTGTATGTCGAATATTTAGTGCTTCATTTCTAATTGTTAATTGCATAATCTTATTTTAAATAATTTTGCTTCTCCTACAGGAACACGGCAATTATTAATTAGTCTTCTGATCAAAAACTAAACATAAGAACATCTGATACATTATAACACTAAACTTTCATTGGTCCGTTGTCTACTTAATCGACTATTCTAAACGTTTTAAAAGTTAAGTATTATTGACTGCATATATTGAATGTAAGTAGGACACATTTGTTTTCAATTTTGGTATACCTTTTCGTCTGAAGACGAGCTAACTAGGATACAAGTCAGAGACTTGTACCAGCTTTGGGCTTGTTTCAGCGATAGAATTGTTCTAGTGGTTACTTTACAACCACTGTTCAATTATTGCTATTAGTTATATTCGGCTTATATATTAGATGCCAAATCTATCACTAGGATTATTTTTCAGTCTAACGCCCAATCTTCCGACTTTTCAGATTTCTGTTCTTTATAATTTCAACAATGTTTTAAAATAAAGAGGAATCTCTGTCTCAAAACTCATTTCCTTATTCGTAAACGGATGTAATATTATAAGCGAAGCAGCATGAAGCGCTAACCTTTTAATTCCTTTATCCGCTTTCCCGTAAATTTTATCTCCTACAACAGGATGCCCCTTCTCTGATAGGTGAACTCGAATTTGGTTTTTCCTACCCGTTAAGAGATTAATTTCGAGCAGACTGTATTTGTCCGATTCTTTAATCGTTTTGTAACCTGTTTTAGATAACTTCCCTTTATCAGGATCATTTACAGAATACACTCTGTATGCTCTATTTTCTAATAAATAAGATGTAATCACCCCTTCCTTCTCTTGAAGTGAACCATACACCACTGCAAAATAATTTTTACTAAAGGTTGCCCATTTATCTTGCAAATAACGTTTCGCATTTTCATGTTTGGCAAAAATTAGAATCCCTGAAGTATCTCTATCCAGACGATGAACTATAAATACACGATTTCTTGATCGTTGATTCCCTCTTTTTACATAATCATTTAAAAGGTAATGAGCTGTTTTCTGTTTCTCCCTGTCCGTTGCTATTGTCAGCAAACCCTGTACTTTATCTACAACAAGAATATCACGATCCTCATAAAGAATCGTTAGTCCTTTTGGTTGATGTTTATTAGCGTATTTTTTTGAAGAGGAATCTTTTTTTTGCATTTTATCGACTTGTTGAAAAACTTTAATTAACTGTACTTCGGAGCATATGGAGTGGACATAGCAACTGCAAGTCAGATCTCATATGCAACGTCAATGGGATTACATTTTCTTCTTCACTTTTTAAATTCGATTTAAATTTTATCTACTCAATAATGGTGCCTGCTAATCAATTTTTGATACGCTCTAATAGTTTACTTGAAGTGCCTATAATATATTAATATCGAGTTTTACCTCTATATCTTAAAGAGGCTCTTCTATATCATCAAGTTTAGTCCTACAAAAGAAGAAATTATAAAAACTCCTTTATATACTTAGCTAATTCCTTCAATCTTTTATATTATGAACAAGAAAAAGGCTTACAATACAGAATAATTCAATCATTGTATTGCTATACTTTTAGTATTCCTTAGCGTGTTGGCTAAAGATAGTATTTTGTTCTTTGGAGGAATAAATATTTTCCTGCCAGTCTTGCTATACATAGAAGCACCCCACATGGTGCTCTTGCATTTAGGTTTTGTTGGGCATAGTTTTTTACTGGTTAATATATGCTCTTATCATTTCTATAGGTAGTTTATGGGGCCTTATTGCTGCTTTTTCGTAATCGGAAGGAATGTCATATACGCCATCCTTAATGCCTTTATAAATGCCAACAACCACCCCTCCAATAAATTCCCCTAACTCTTGTTTTCTTTCTTTTTCGTAATCGTCGACGGATATCTGATTAAAAACAAGTTGCGTATTATAAACTTGATTAATGAGAGCCGTCAGTTCTTTTTGCGAGATTGGTTCTCCCACCAGATTATATGTATTATCATTATGGATATCTTGAATTAGCATTTTTGTATATGCATATCCCAATTCAGATCTGCTGGTATATGCACATTTTCCATCTCCTGCACAATTTCTAATTTCACCTTCCTTCTTGTAAGTATCAATATAAGCCAAATCTGGTTCGATATAAATCCCGTTTCTTCCAATAGACCAATATAGCCCTGAGTTTCTGATATCTTCTTCCGTTAAACGATTGCTTTTAACAATTGGGCTAAAGGCATTTTTTTCTTCATCCCCAACTATACTGGTGTAAACAATCTTTTTTACGCCATTCTGTTTTGCGGCTTCAATTACATTCCTATGTTGCTGAATTCTTTTTTGAGGATCATCCATTCCCGAAATGAGCATTACTTTATCAACACTTTTTAAAGCAGCATTAAAATCATCTCGGTTATTATAATCACCGTTTCTAATCTCAACGCCAAGGTGTGATGCTTTTTCTGGTGACCTGACAATTCCAATTACATTATTTTCGCCAATCTCCTTTTTTAGTTCATTTACAATTGACGAACCTAATTGTCCATTTGCCGCTGTAACTGCGATCTTCATTTTATTATGTTTTCAATTAAAATCTTTTGTCTTTGTGTACCTGACGCGCGACCCAAGTAAGTCCGGATTATGACTGATCGTTATCCTTCGCCATTTAATTGTTGTTCACTAATTTCGTTTCCCGGTACTTAGGGAGGCCTGCTAATACGACGATTGTATCTGTACTTTGACTATGCTTTTCCCAGGGCTCCATATCATATTTAATAAATAGCTCTGTCATGAATTTTTCATTTGAATTCAGTGGAAACTTGCTATTCGCCTCTTCTATTGCATGAATGGCCGCTTCGTGCAAGGTTCCAATTTGTGTAGGAACTATTATTTCGATGTTGTCAGGTCCATGGCTAATTATTATAACTCTAATTACTCCTTCAATTCCCTGCTCTCTGTCAGCTCGGGGGTATTTGGCAGTTCTATAGATTGTCTTGACATACGCTTCTTCATTTGCTGGTTTAGACCTAACAAAGTCTTCAAAAGTATATTTATAATAATAACCAGTTGGCTGTGAAAAAACCTCATAATTACCAAATAGCAAAATAGCCAGTAATATATTCTTAGCACTTTTTACTATCATCATTTTATTCCATTTCTTTTGATGACCGTTTTATAATTGTGGCGAAGGGAGCCTTTTCTCGACATAAACAAATATAGATTGTTAACGGTTCGTTGCTTGATTTTTTTGTCCGTCTTGTTTCATTGGTATAAAATCTTCCTGTTTGGTAAAATACTCCAACGCTAATACTAATAACATTGAGCTGATGAAAGACACCTTCTGCATTATGGCCAAAAACCCCCAATTTCCTGTACCATATAAGAATAAGGTATAGTAAAAAGTCAATAAGCAAATAATGCAGGCGACCTTGAGTAAATGAAGCTTTGTCTTTAGGATAAAAAAAGTAATATAAAACAAACCAATCAAGAACAAAGTGCTCGATATTGTTACCATTATGTCATGCAAGGGAGTTGCAATTAAAAATGTAAATAATAAATTGGCCACACCAATAAGTTTTAAGATGGTAGCGGTTAATCTATCGGACATCTTTCTTGACATATTGATAAAAAAGATTCCATAACCAAGCGAGTGGAAGACTATTCCAATCAGCGCCCAAAATCTTGATGTGTTCTCTATACCATTTATCGCTTTAGCCTCAAACAAATTGCTGAAAAAATTCTCAGACCAATTAAACCCTGTAGAATTTTGGTCAAGCAATGAGCCACCAGGATAGACTAAGGTTGCTATTGCCATTAAAATCACAGAAATGACAAGGCATATCAATACTGAATATTTCTTAATCATTTGTTTTACTGTTAAATTTTCCGTTTGTCGCTTAAGTTATGTGTCGTATTAAATACGCTTGTCCGTCAAAACCGGTGACGGTTAGTATAAAAGGTCGTTTTAATGTCTTATATCCATGGTTACTGACTTTTTCTGTTTTTCAGTATTTTTACAATTCGATTATAAACGATTTGCGATAAATTCCAATTGTATCCATCAAAATTAGTTGTATTCATAAATTGAACCACAACCATGTCCAAGTCTTTGTGGTATTTTGCAAGACTCTGATAGCCAGGAAGTAGTCCTCCATGTTCGTATACGTAAATGGAAGAATATATTTCCTGTTCCCCTTCATTAAAGACAGAGCCATCATTTAAGGCTCGCAAGAATATACCCACGTCCTGTGCTGTAGCAATCATTAAACCTGAATCATCAGTTTTTAAGTCTTCGTCAATACCGACGTAGTATCCGCTCATTACATCGTCTATATCCACTTCACTAAGCGAGCCGTACGTATTGTTGAGCTCAAGTGGGATCATAATTTCCTCCTTAATATACTGTTGATGGCTATAACCCACCACCTTATCAATGAGGTCGGAAATCAACATATAATTTGTGTTAGAATATTCATAATCCTCACCAGGCTCGAAGCTAGCGGGTAAATCAAGTGCAAATTCAAGCGCTTCTTCTCTACTATTCGGTGGATGCTTCCAATAGTCAGGGTGATCGGTAAAGTTGGGAATGCCACTCTTATGTTGCAGCATCATTCTCAAAGTGATTTTATCAGCATTTTCAATTCTTCTCACGAGTTCCGGAAAGTAATCAGCGAGCGTTTTATCCAAAAACAAACGATTGTCTTTAACCAATTTGGTTGTGGCAACAGCAACATATAGTTTGGTGATACTGGCAATCTTGAATAAGGCGTGCGGATTGGCAGGTATTTTATTTTTGCGATCATGCCAGCCAGCCGCATAAAATGCTGGAGGTTTGCTTGCTTCGTCTACATAAACAATCATTCCATCAAAACCATGGTCAATAGCTTCATTTACTTGTTCTTGAACTGTACCCGGTAGTGGTAGTATCCAAGCCTTTACTAAAATCCATGGTACGAACCACAAAGAGGATATGCTTGCAATAATAAATACTACTCTGAGTATTTCCTTTGTTTTTTTCTTTGTCATATTTTTTTAAGACGATGCATTTATTAATATCAGTTATAACGTTCAATGCATGTGGTTGAGAAAGGAATGAGCCCTTCCATCATTGCACTTTGTTATCTTTCGTCTTATTCTATTTGGTAATGAATATGATCATCATGTCTAACGGCATGACAGCCTTGAAATCTTATTTTATTATTGTTCAATTTAAGTCTGTTTTCTATATGTGGCTCTATCAGGATTTTCTGTGTTGAACTTCTATTAACTATTTGTCTTACTAAGTTTTTAGTGTTCTCTAAATCAAATTCTAAATCATTTCTACTTCCTAAAGTTATGAATTTTGTGTAGTCATAATGCCAGTAACCTTTTGATTTACATAGTTGAGTTTGATTTAATTCCTTTTGACTAGGTTCTACAAATTTGCCATATCCAATATTTGAAGGTTTCAAATTACCCTCAGTATTGTTTTTAGTATAGTAAAATGCCAAGTCAATTTTTAGGCCATCATTATGACTTAAATGAGGTAAAAGAGGAAAACCATCTATAAAAGGGAAGTTTGCATCCAGATATGAAACCTTGAGTCTCTTGTTGTGATCATTTATCGAATTTGAAATACTCAAAAGCTCTGATTTCAGCTTAGGCCTGACATAGCGTCTATTAAGAATAGGAGTTATATAATTATGTGGAATCAAAGATCCTGATTTCATTATTGGTAATGGAACCCTTCCACAATATTTAGCAATTGGTGGCACCACAAAAAATGAGACCAAAAGATATGCGACAAGAAAACTTAATATTTTAACGTATCTGGATATACTTGATTTATAGATCTTAAAAGCACCAAAACTAATCGCCCAAATTATACCACCTATTTGCGTGAGCATAGTAAGTAATGCAATTATAATTATATGTCCAAATATTTGCAATTTGACGTATTGTATTTTATTCTTGATTAGAGATAACGGTCACAGAGGGTATTGCTTATATTCTTTGTAATGATTTTTTCTATGAATTTATCTAATAATTTATGAGCGCTTTAAGGAGTACCTGTATTGTTTATAAAAGTTTAGCACTTTGCTAGTGGAGCTTTCACCCATTTTTCTGCTCGATATCGAAACTAGTCGTATTCTTCACGCGTATCTATGAATCACACATACAATTTATTGGAGATCAAAATTATTTTGGCCACTATACGATAATCATTTACGCGGATATTAAACACAATACGATAGTTGCCATCGTAACCAAGCGTATTAAAAACTTGCGCACAATCACTTCTGCTCAGCTTCAGTGCTCCATATGAATTTTCCAATTTTAATTACATCTTCCACTTTTTTAAGCTCTCTCGTTAGTCTCTTTACCTTTTGTTTGTCTGTGCCATAGTGTGTATAAATAGTAACCTGCAAAGTGACAGGACCAGAGACTTTCTGCACTCGTTCGTCGTAATAGTCGATTTCAATATTATACTCCCCTTCTTTAGCATTTTTCAGTATATATTCTTCGGGTCCATATCCATCAACATAATCTCTCGTTAATCTGCCACCAAGGCTGGTCAAAAGATTTTTATAACCGCATCTTTCACCATTTGGATCTGTCACCCATAAATCTAAATCCGTTTCTAAAGTATTCCAGTCCAACACGATCCTTATATCCACAGGCATATCTATGATAAAATCTTTATGGATCTCAGATAAATCCAGACGCTTATCAGATGAGATAAGATTATTCATTTCGAACAGAACAGTTGACTTGATCATTGGAAATCTATCATTAGAATCATCCAAATCTGTTAAGAGTATCTCATGAAACAAGTCTAATGCTTTTTGATTAGTACCGCTTTCTTGATAAGCCAATGCCAAGTCTCTTTTTGATTGTGGTTCATCAGGTCTCAACTCGGCGATCTTTTCAAATAAATATATACTGGTCGCAAACTTGTCTTCTTGTAAATAACTCTGTGCCAGAATTTTTAATAGTTCGTGATTTTCTAAGTTCAATTCTGCAATGTTAGAAAGCACTTTGAACCCAAGTTTTTTCTGGTTGTTACTTATAAAATATTTTCCAACTACTAAATAAAAACTCGGAGTACTTCCGTATTCCTTCCTGAGTGACAAATAAACTTCGTATTGCTTTTTTGTCGGTGTATTTCTCAACTTATCCAGATATGGTTCATCTGGCTCCCAGTCTTTAATTGCAAATTCCGTATCTATTGACGACAAAATAGAATCCGCAAGTAACGGTGTCATTTCGACAGCATCCTTAGTCATCAATACAACAACACCATTAATGGCACTGCTTCCATAGACACTAGTGGCATCTACTCCTTTGATTATACTTAGCGAAGCTATATTATCCGGATTTATTGAATTCACTTCTTCCCTATCAACTAATGCTCCATCAATAATATAAAGAGGATTTGAACCAATTCGTACACTACTATTTCCCCTGATAACAATAGACGACGCTATCGAATGCTGCACTTGAACACCAGCTACTGCTCGTCCCCGAAGACCACTGACTACTACTTCATCTAAATGTGCTATTGCCTCATTTATTATAACGTCGCCTTGAAAGTTACTATTAATTGGCACCTCCTTTGAATTATATCCGGTATAGCGAATTACTAAAATGTCATTTTCTCCCACACGGATTTCATAAGATCCATCAACATCTGATATTGTTCCAATAGTAGAACCTTTGACGTGTATACTGGCTCCAATTAACGGCTCACCAAGTGGATCATATACGTGCCCTTGTATAACTCGGTTATTCAAAGCAGTATCTACTACCGATGGAATGGAACCCGGCGGAGAAGGAGCCCTTGATTCAGGATTCAGTCCATCATTATTTTCATCCACATTTAGATCTTCTGTACCTCTTAAATTCTCAGCCTCACTTCTACCTTCATTATTTATATCTTCATTTTTGATATCTTTTTTGTCCATTTTCCACCAATCCGTTACATCTTCATATTCGGTCAGGACCATTTCTCTGATCTGTTCCTCAGAAAGACTGACACTTTCTCTTTTCTCTGCCATTAATCGGACATACTCTTCTTTCAGATCGGCCGGTGGCATGATTTCATATTGAACATAGTCTTCTACTCGATCCAAAACGATTAAAGAAGTGTATGGAGTGACTAAACTATACTGCTTGGCTAACGCTATAATAACCCCACGATCTTGTACTGAATGCTCCAATAGATAAGACATCTTTTTCTTTGCCCACAATCTCTCGATATTAATATCATCAGATTTTCTGTGAATATTAATTGTACGAGATTCTATAATCTTGCCCCCCAAACCAAAATTAAGGGTTATATACTCAGCTTCATTTGTATTGACTCTTCCTGCTATTGAGAATATCGGATTTTGTAAATTTAGAGGTACACTTGGATATACTTTTTCGAATTTCAATTCATCGAATGTAGCACCAAGAAACTGGTATTGAAGATTCGTCAAAATTGTCAAAGCCTCATCTAATTCTGTAGATAACAAATTTATAAAGTTTCCACCAGTTCTTCTTGTTAACCATTTGGCAAAGTCATTGTCAATTGATTTTGTTGAAGACACAAGTTGAACTGTATTTACTTCTGATATTTCTTTAAGAACATCTAAATTAGATATGCCATCCGTAAAAAATAATATCTCTTCTTGATCTATCTTATCTAGTTCGAGGCATTTATATGAGGTGCCACCATCAAATTCTATTTGTTTTATGTGGTCTAAAAGTTTCTTGGATTGACCATTTACAATTTTGAAATTGTGCTCTTCATGTATCTCATTGCTAAAAACGATGAGACGGACATCAACGTCAGAAATCTTTTGGATATAATTCTTTATTAGATGAAGTTCTTTTGAAGTATCTCTGTCCTCAGAAGATTTTGACGCATCCCAGATAATGGCGAGCGAAGAAGGAAGTTGTTTTTGAAAATGCTGAATATTAGGTTGAACAGTTAAGTAAAAATAATCGCCATCTTTTGATTCTTGTCTATATACTTGCTCCCTGATGTTGATAGGTATATCAAAGCTAAATATTCCAGTGACATCAAAATCTTTCCTTTTGAAATTGGCTACATAAGAATTTTGCCATTTATCAAATGTAAGTTTGGCCAGACCATTTTCCTTTATGATTGGTTGAAATTCTTGATTGACAACTTCTACTTTGATATTGAAGTCTTTTGTTAATCCATAATCTGCTACAAAACTATAAGACGCAGGAGCTCCGAGCAGCTCCTGTTCATAACCAATTAAAACAGACTTGTATCCTTTCGCAGGTATGGGATAAATACGTGTTTTATAATTGTTACCAACTGTATGCTCAAGTAATCCGGGATCAATGGTCTGTCGGACCACCCCTTCAAATGCTTTTCGCCCTTGATTCTTTTCCACAACAACCCCTTCACGGAGTTTACCATTTACATCCATAGCGAAGCGATGGACATTCTGTCCATCTGCCAAAGGAAAATTTAATTCACCTTCGAGAATTCTATCATTCGGATTGTAAAAAGTCAGTGTTGTTACAGTACTTGCAACACTGCCTATGACCTGAATGTCAATGTCCACTGAGACTAAGTCAATATGAGCAGTATCATTTTGAATTGTTAACACGCTTGTGTCTTGCGCACTTATCACCAGAATATTAATTATAAAAAGCAGGCAAGTCAACCAAAATCTCATATCAGTATAACGTCTGATCAGTGCCTTATGTAGTCTATTGATGAAAATAACTGACAAAATAATTATCAATAGGACATAAATATCATCTTCAAAAAAGACTAATCTAGTTTCTAATTTGTAGCTGTACTAATTATTAAATATTCTAATTATCATATTGCAGAATTTTTATAAGGGCTAAAGCCTTCACTCCCTTCGAGTCGGAATTGTCTATTTTCATTGCATCATTCTCAAACTTACTTCTTAACGCCCTTCATTATCAATTTTCAATTATCAATTGTATCAGGGCTTTCGCCTTCTCTTCCTTCGACATTGAATCATTATAGCATTGTATAAGTGCTTACGCATTCACTCCTTTCGAGCGCTGCCGCACTCGACCCTACGGGATCAGTCGTTCACACTCGACCCTTTGGGATCGGTCGTTCATTCTAAAACTGAATACAAACATTTTTAGTTTCTGTAAAAAATCGAAGTGCTTCTAATCCACCTTCTCTTCCTACTCCGGAATTTTTAACACCGCCAAACGGCGTTCTCAGATCTCTTAACAACCATGTATTTACCCATACAATACCTGCTTCAATTGCTTTTGCAATTCTATTCGCCCTGCTTATATTTTCAGTCCACACGGTGCACGACAAACCGTAGTTTGTGCTATTGGCATATGCTAACACTTCCTTTTCAGAGTCGAAAGGCATTATCGTGACTACAGGGCCAAAGATCTCCTCCTGATTTGTTCTACAATCAGCATCCAGGCCTTCTATAATCGTAGGCTCAATATACCATCCATGATCATGTCCTTTGGGGAAGACCGCTGTGCCTCCGGTCAGAATAGTACCACCCTCCTCCTTAGCGAGTTGGATGTACGATAAGATTTTTTCATAATGGACTTGGGAAACGATAGCACCAATATCTGTAGATGATTCTGATGGAGGCCCGACTTTTAACATTTTTACCCGGTTAACAAAGTCGGTTTTAAATTTGTCATATATAGTAGATTCGATAAAGATCCGCGAACCACAAAGACAGATTTGCCCTTGATTCGCAAATGATGATCTGACAGTTGTCGCCAACATTTTTTCATAATTGCAATCTGCAAAAATGATATTTGGATTCTTGCCCCCCATTTCTAATGAAATCTTTTTAAACATAGGTGCAGCTACTCGGGCTATTTCCCTTCCAACTTTTGTGCTGCCTGTAAATGAAATAGCTTTTACTTTTGGATGCTTCGTGATTTCCGCCCCCACCTTAAGACCATCACCATGTACAATATTCAAGACGCCTTTAGGCAATCCTGCTTCAATGCACAACTCTGAAAGTAGAAAAGCAGTCATCGGAGTGACTTCTGAGGGCTTTGCAATCACCGTATTACCTGCAGCCAAAGCCGGAGCGATCTTCCAGGTGAATAAATATAATGGAAGATTCCACGGAGATATCGTCCCCACTACACCCAATGGCTGGCGAAGCGTATAATTTATTGCATCTGACATTTCATGGGCAGATGTTGAAAACTGTGTTATAGCCTGTGCAAAGAATCTAAAATTTGCTGCAGCTCTTGGTATGTCTACTTGTATAGCAAGCGATACGGGCTTCCCATTATCAAGCGATTCAGCACTTGCAAGCCGCTCTAAATTATCTTCAATTAAATCTGCAATTTTTGTGAGTACCCGACTTCTGTCTCCCACAGGCATGGATGACCAATTGGCAAAAGCCTCTTCTGCTGCTGTAAATGCTTTTTCAACATCCCTTACATCTGAATCAGGAACTTTAGCATATGGCTGGCCTGTAGATGGATTATACAGGTCTAAATAACTTCCGCTGATTGGTTCGGATAATACACCGTTTATATAATTGCTAATTCGTTTCATTCTAATATCATTAAAAGATCTTACATTTTCTATTTGTCTGAGGTCGTTCTATATTGACTTAATAAATAAGATTCATCATTTAATTCATTCCTTTTATCAATTAACAAAAGATAAAATTATTATGACTAATACCTTCTTTATAATAAAATAAGCTATTCAAAAATGATGTAAAAGTCGCTGAGCCTGTCACAGCACCATGTCTCGCAGGGTTGTCCCTGGTTAAAGAAAGTTTTAAACCACCAATTGTGGTAGCATTAAGTTGTACCGTATGAGACGTAGTGTCCCGATCTGCAATTAGCCTGCCACGGCACTTTGAAAATCCTAAACTTGCCGCTGCAAGTGCATAGATGGCCATAGTGTTCGTGTTTTGCGGTGCAATCTTATTAATTTCAGTAATGTTATCTTCGGCTATTATTACTTCGCCGGATTTCTCTTCCGCCATCTCCATTCGTCTTCTTGTCTCCTGATGGTTGATTTTAAAAGACGATGGATATTTTTTCATCGAGACTGCAAGACTTTTTAATTGCCCTGCCTGATCTAGACGAATGACATCCCATAGACCAATTGATGCACCTAATGGAAGGTAACACTGATGTTTATTTTTAACTGCGGATTGCTGTACTTCCATTCGAAGATCTTCATCAGCAAAAGCACTTGGAGAGGAAATAAATAGATTGGTATGACTCAATATTTTCACGCCATATTCTACTACTACATTTGGATGTGCACATTCTACAACTAAATCTATATCGCCCAAAGAACCCAACAAATTATCTATGTCCTTATAAATCTTCATTTCCTGGGAAATATCGAACTGATCAAAGACCGCATAACTTCGATTCCATATTGCCACAATTTTAAAATGATCCTTGAAGTTCGGATTATTTCTAATTGTTTCAAGCAGCATTTGTCCAACTTTTCCAAATCCAAGAAGTGCAATTTTAATCATCAGATTGTTTGATATTCAATTGAAATAAGAAATTATTGTCTTAATGTATAACACCTGGGTTAAAACATTACTCTTTAAATAATGGGTAGATCACTGGTTTGCTGGGTGCTGCATCGAGTTTCAAAGAAGGAATTTGTAAATTCAAAAGATACATGCCATCTTTCACCTTATCTTTAATATATATCAATTCTGTAATAGTGCATTCAATTCTAGAATATTCTAATTTCTCATCTTGAAGTAAGTTCCAAAACAATCGGTGATTAATCACCTTGCCTTCGTCCATTTCTCTATCAACAGAAGGCAGATCTAACAGTAGATGTTTGACTTTCTTATGAACTATAAAAGCCATGGCATCTTTTTCTAAAAATGGAGGATTGGTTCCAGAATAATCTTTTGTCATTTTTTCCAAAGGATTTGGGTATGTACGAATGATCAAAGCCTCAGGCAATTCTCCAGGACAGGCTGATGCTAATGATTCGGCAGTTATAACAGAATCCCTATCCTCATTTTTTTCTAATGTAACGCTGACCAATTGGGCAATAAAATGAAATTCAAGTAAGTGATCATTAATAGATTCTCGTGCTCGGGTAATATGCCCCAGGCATTCAGTATGCGTACCATGACCATGTGGATTCATAGATACATCATAAAAATTGACCGGTGCCCCTTCCCTTACGGAACCAATAAAATCTCCTGACTTGAACGGCAGAACCTTAAAATCTGAAGCATAAAAACATTTGACATCGCCAATTGGAATTGATATATCAATGGGTCGTGATAAATCACAATTATAACTTTGTTCTCGATATGATAAATTGATAATCATTACGACCTCAGTTGCATTAATTTCTTATGATATTCTTTCAGTGGAATTTGTTCAAAATCATCCCTTTGACAAATTTTCAAAAGTATTTCATCCTGCTGCCGTCCTCGTATCATAGCCCTTTCATAAGGCAATTCAGGTTTGAATGTCACTAGCGAGTATTTGGAATAATAGTCTGGATATTGCTGCTCCAACTGCATTTCTATTTGACGTTTTCTCATGAAAGCCTGGTCATCCACATGATCTCTCATTTCATAAAAGTTATCAATCGCCAGGTCAGCGATTGCATCAGCATTTTCTCTTCTTTCATCCTGAAAAACATTGAATACTTTCTCCCAATCATTGCCATGTGTTTCAACTACTTCGTCAAATACCCTAACATCTTCAAGAGACGCATTCATTCCCTGACCATAAAAGGGAACAATGGCATGTGAGGCATCACCCATTATGAGTGTTTTGCCAAATGCCTGCCACGGATAACACTTGATAGTGCCAAGTGTACCTACCGGATTGTTAAAATATTCTTCTTGGTAATGTGGAATATACGGCAGTAAGTCTGGATAATATTCTTCAAAGAATTCACTGACTTTATCTTTAGAATTCAAATTATTAAATCCTACTTCTGTAAAGAAAGGGTGAAACATTGTTAGTGTAAAGCTCCCATCAAGATTAGGTAAGGCTATAATCATAAACGACCCTCTTGGCCATATGTGGAGTACTTCTTTTTCTATTTTCCATTGCCCCTGAGCGTTAGGACTTATGCTGAGTTCTTTATACCCGTGTCGTAGAAAATCCTGAGAATAGTTAAATAATAATTCAGGTGTATGCTTCATCATTGTCCTTCTCACAACTGAACCTGCGCCATCCGTGCCAATTACTACATCCCCCTTATCTTGATGAGTTTCATCTTCTGACTTATAGGTTATCGCAGCTTTCTTTAAATCAACATCGACAACAGGTGTTTCAAATCTCATTGTGATTTGTTCATATTTTGCAGCTTCTTTGAGCAAGGCAATATTTAATCCCGAGCGCGATACAGAATTTATATAGTCGGTAGATCGACCACTATAGGGAGACAAGAAAGATTCACTTCCTAAAGGATGAATCTGCCGACCTCTCATAGGGATACATTCTTGGAGAATGGATGATTTCAAGTTGGCTCTTTCCAGTGCCAGTAACCCACGGCTGGACAATGCCAAATTAATAGACCTTCCTGCATCTAACTCTGTTTTACGCAAGTCGGATCGTTTCTCATATATGGCTACTTTAAATCCACGCTGTGCTAATTTTATAGCTAAGAGTGAACCACAAAGTCCTGCTCCAACAATGATAATTTTATCGTGCTTACTCATATGGCTTATTAGCTATTATCTTCAAGTGCATTTTTGAGAATAGTATAAAAATTATATACATCTTCATATGAATTGTACATAGGTACAGGAGCCACGCGTATCACATCAGGTTCTCTCCAGTCCGCAATCACCCCATCTTTTGTAATACGATTATAAAGTTCCTTATTTGCATTTTTGACTTGAATAGAAAGTTGAGATCCTCGTTTATCAATTTCCGAAGGTGTTATTATGTGGACTTTATTGTCGCCAAGGGATTTTACTAAAAATTCTAAATATCCAGTGAGTGAAATTGATTTTGTACGTAACTGCTGAATACCTGCCTGGTCAAACATTTTCAAAGAAGACCATACAGATGCCATAGCTAATATAGGAGGATTACTGAGCTGCCATGATTCAGCAGTACGGATAGGATCAAAACCATCACGCATCTTGAATCTAGTCTCTTTATTATGCCCCCACCATCCTTCAAATCTTGGGATCGATTGATCGTTCAGATGTCTTTCATGAACAAATGCACCACCCATACCTCCGGGTCCTGAATTAAGATATTTGTAATTACACCAAACTGCAAAGTCACATCCGCTATCATGCAAATCCAATGGAATGTTGCCAGCACCATGGGCACAATCAAATCCAACAAAACAGCCTTTAGCATGCCCCCATTGTGTGATTTGTTTCATATTAAAATACTGTCCCGTATAGTAATTTGTATTGCCCAACATGATTAAGGATATTGTATCCCCATTTGACTCGATTACTTCTTCAATATCTTCTGACCGAAGGCAAACTTCGCCTGGTCTGGCTTTTAATTGAATCAGACATTCATCCGGATCGAGGCCATGAAAGCGAATTTGAGATCTTACGGCATATCTATCAGATGGAAAAGCATCGGCTTCGATGACTATTTTGTTCCTTTTACCCAAAGGACGGTAAAAAGAAACCATCATAAGATGTAAGTTTACAGAAAGGGTGTTCATCACCACCACTTCGTTTGACTTGCCTCCTACGACTCTTGCCATTGCATCCGTCAAAAACTCATGATAGGGCAACCATGGGTTTTTAGCATGAAAATGACCTTCAACTCCTAAATTCTGCCAATCAGTCAATTCTTGTAATACAAAAGAACTGGTTGATTTAGGTTGTAAGCCAAGAGAGTTACCACACATATATACATATGGCGTACCATCCGTCTGCATCGGAAAATGAAACTGAGATCTGTATTTGTTGAGTACGTCATTCTGATCCATCTGTTTTGCATAGGGCAGACTATGTCGATCTTCATATTGGCTCATTTATTAATCCTTATTGATTCTTTTGATTCTATTTATAAGTTGTTCTTTCTTACGTCCTCCAAGCCACTGGATAACGTTCTTTGACCAAATCTCTTCGTATTGCTTTTTATTGATTATACCTTCTTCAATGGCCAAATCGAGGAGTTTGCCGGGGTAAGAAGATTGTCTGTCACTTTCCATTTCTCCTAGCGGATATGGATCATCGAGTCCTAAAATAATTTGATCTGTTCCTTTCTGTCTTTTAATCATCAATTCTAAAGACAGCGTGTCATGAACTAATGTGTCAAAGAATATATTTGGGTGTCCAATTGCCTTTTTGGGGGCTATCTTTCCTTCAAACAAATCAGGCCTTCCATCAAATCCCTGTACACGTCTTCCGTGATTAATGTGATTTAATTGTCCTCCATGTGCAAAGCAAACTCTGATATCAGGATACTTATCAAAGTAACCATTCAACGTATAAAAATGAAAGGCATCTGCACATTGAGCTAACATCCACACCAAATGAAATCGCCACGAAATATTTTCTAGTGCGATGAACTTCTCACCATCATATGGATGAATCTCAATTGCAAGACCGTACTCGTTAGCCAGTTCGAAGATGGGCGCAGTTGACTCATTCACGATCCCCTTCCAGGTGCCTGAAGTATCCAGATAATGTGTTGGCAGACATAGTACTTGTAAGCCTAATTGATCTACACATCTTTCTATTTCCCAAAGTGCCCCCTGAATGTAGCCAGCATGCACCACAAATCCACAGGTAAACTTATCAGGATAATCATGCTGCACTTTTGCATTATAATCATTTTGAAATCTCAATGCCAACTTTACTTCCTCATGAACAAGGCCATTGCCATATAATTGTGAGAGATTTAGAACTACCGAATGATCAATTTGATTTTGATCCATCCATTCCAATTTCTCTTTCAGGAAAAAGCTAGTCGCTGTAATGGGTCTTTGCCATTTCTTTTGTCGCATAAATTTGCGATCATTATCAATCCAGAAAATCCCCTTTTCCTTCATTAAAGCAGGTATCTGCTCCGGGTCAGGAAGTAAATGAGAATGACCATTAATACGCAATATCGACATCTGTTATAAACTAGTTTTGAGAACCTTTCAATTATGATGGTTTCTGCATCGTGTTTCCACAAGAATCACAAGTCCTTAATTCATGATTAGAGTAATATTTGTCGAAGATAACCGGCATATCCTTTTCAATATTTTGTAACGTAAAAGGCTCTTCATGCAACTTGTTATTACATGATTCACAAAACCAGGCCAGGCCATCTTTCATACCTTCAGGTCGCTTTTGCTCAATTACTAAGCCTACAGTGTTGGGCCCTCTTTGAGGAGAATGAGGAATATTAGGAGGCAGGTAAAACACTTCTCCTTCTCTTATATGAATATCTTTCGGCGTACCATTATCCATAACTTTTAATACAATATCACCTTCTACCTGATAAAAGAATTCTGGTGTCTGGTTGAGGTGATAATCTTTTCGAGAATTTGGCCCTCCTACAATCATTACAATGTAGTCTTCATTATAGATTGCCTTATTCCCGACAGGTGGCTTGAGAAGGTGTCTGTTTTCATCGATCCAACCTTTAAAATTAATTACTGGTGGTAAGCTTGACATACTTTTATATTTTAGAATTAATAAAGATTTTCATTTTTTAAAGTACAGTTTTACTTGAACTTAGTCCACTCCTTTAGTGATAAGAATATAACAATACAAGATTTCATTTCGTCCCAATAATTGCAAAATACTTTTTGTTAAGTGCTCGGTCGATGAAATCACTAAATATAACGAAAGTGTCTTTAACATTTTTATTAGGACTATTTATCATTCGTTTGTTGTAAAATAATAACTCAATTGTCGTTTGATATCTTTTGGTAATTTAGGTAACGCAGATCGGGGGATAAGCAACGTGGATATGTTGTGCAAATCTTCAAACATCTTGTGCTTCTGAGCTGTCTTGTTCAAATAGTCATGGCCGGAAGACCCACCAGTACCCATTTTATTTCCCAGCATTCTTAGTACCATTTGTGCATGACGGTATCTCCATGAAGTGAATAGGTCATCGATTTCAATCAGACTTGTCAGCAATTGGAATGGCAAATGAAGTATTGGCTCATCGCGATAGAGGTTAATAAATAATGCTGCTAAAGTTGCCTTATATGAAAATCGTTTTTTGCCTTCAGCGATTAGCTGATCATGCGTCTCTTTATTTAAAATTGACTGAAAGTAAGTATCCGTACTACCTACCATCTCTGCACGCTTTTCTTTTTCTTTATCAGTCAGATATTCAGAATCTCTGATTGCATCCAGTTCATGCTTGAGCATCTGCTCTAAAGCTTCTCTGTATTTTTCAATGAAATTAAAATCACCTAATTGTAAAAACGGCATTCGTTCGAGCCAGTCTTCTATTAGGTCATGAAGTGTACCTTTCTTGTAAATTTCCGCAAGCTGATCTTTCTGTTCTTTTGGAAAGACAGAACTATATTTTTGTTGATGATAGGTTATGCGCTGGTTTTCAGGCAATCCCATCAAAGACTCCACTACCCTGAATTGAAAACTTTGAAAGCCCGATGCAGGAAATAAATATCCTCTGAAGTCTAAAAAGTCTAAAGGTGTCATTGTCTCCATTACACTAATCTGCTTTATAAGCAGCTTCATGATTTCCTCTACTCTATTGAGCCGGGCGATAGATATTCCAATATTGCTTTCATCAACCTTAGCATCGACAAATAATCCGACAACTGAATGTAATTCATGTATGATTTGCTTAAACCATAATTCATACACCTGATGGACAATTATAAAAAGCATCTCTTCGTGTGCAGGTTCTGCAGCAAGAGCACTCCTCATATTTTGAGCATCCAATAACTTGTCTAGTTGCAAGTAGTCCTGATAGTGAATCGTAGTGTATTTCTCTTTAGTTTTGTCCATCCTTGTATATACTCAAGTTTCTTATTGAAATTCAATTAATTTTAAAATATCCTATATTTTTTTGTATTGCGTCAGCTCCCTTTTTAAGAATCGAGACATAATTTGCAACTTCTATTTCTTTAAATCTATTAGCAGGCCCTGATGCACTCAAGCTTGCGACTACTTCATTGTCCTGATTAAATATCGGAATGGCCACGCACACCAGTCCGATTTCAAATTCTTCTTTATCAAGGGCATAGCCTTTCTTTTTAATTTCGCGCAGTTCATTCGTAAAAGCAAGAGGCTCCAATATGGTATTATTTGTATAAGCTACCGGTGTATGATCTTTAAGAATAATTTGAATTATTTTGCTTTGTTTTTCAAAAGGGGTAAAAGCCAGCAATACCTTTCCAAGTGCGGTGGCATAAGCGGAATTATAACTACCAATATGACTACTCATTTTCAATCCTTGCGGGCTTTCCACTTTATCTACATAAAATACTTGTTCATTCTTTAAAACTCCTATGTGAACAGTCTCAGTAATAGTTCTGGCTACCAATTCTAATTCTGGATGCGTTTTTTCTACGAATGCCGAGTTTAGATTGACGCGATTGCCTAATTCAAACAATTTCAATCCAAGGCTATATTTTTCTGCACTAGCGTCTTTTGACAAAATACCCAATGACTGCATATCAGATAAAAATCGGTAGACTGTACTCTTATTAGAACCGATCTCATTAGCCAACTCCGTGACGCCCCATTGAGGTTTTTGAGGAGTAAAATATTCCAAAATAGCAAAAGTTTTATGTACAGAACTCTTTAGATCTTGCATGTGCTAAACCACTTTTATCATAATTGAGCCTAACTTTTCAACGTGGCCTTCTATGCGATCTCCAATATCAAAGTAAACAGCAGGTGTGGCAGCTCCCGCCAGCACGACTTGCCCAGTCTCAATAACAAAACCATATTTTTGGGTCATTCTGCTTATTTCTACAAGGGATTCTAATGGATTGCCAAGTATGGCATTTGAATTCCCACTTTGAACTTCCTTGTCATTAATGAGAAGTGAAATATTCAAATTTCCAATTGCAGTAGAAATATCCATCCATGGTCCTATAACATATCCAGAAGATGAACAATTATCGGCGATCACATCCTCCAATGAAAACTTAAAGTTTTTGTATCTCGAATCAATAACTTCCAGTGCCCCTGCCACTCCATCTGCATAATCGATAATTTTAGATATGGAGATAGGTTTATCTATTCGTTTTTTAATGGAAAAAGCTATTTCGGGTTCTACCCGAGGATGAATGAATTTTGATCGATGCAGAATACCTCCGTCCGTATAATTCATACTATCCGTAAGTCTTCCCCAGATTATATCATGTACCCCCATCTGTTCCATCTTGGCCTTACTTGTAAACCCGAGCTTAAATCCTGTTATTTTTTCTCCTCGTTTTAAGCGTCTGTCTATTGATGCAGCCTGAATGCTATATGCTTCATCAATACTAATTTGGTGCAGCTTACTGATCTGTTCAACTTCTTTCGCAGTATGAGCTGCTTCATCTAATATTCGTGCCAGATCGTTTTGAGACTGTATCATATAATGAAACACTGTTTTGTTTAATGGGTTAATTATAAGGCATTTTTTCCAATTAAACTTATATAGTCGGATAAAAGTGATTATAATCATCTCTTTCTTACTCTATGCCGTCTGTTATGCCACTCGATTTTAACTGTAATAATATCAGTGATTCCAGACCTCATTGAGTCAGATGTAATAAGTATTCAAAGTAATGTAGGAGGTTGGTGAAATAGCATGCATCTTATTCAATCTGAAGGATTAGCCGGTTGGAGGAGTCCCCGCTATAATTGACTAAATTATTCTTCGGGCATTTTTCACTAATTAAACCAAAGCAATAATCATTCGAATATTTAGTCACTCAACTAATCACCTCTTTGGAAGTAGACATCTGTGATTTTTCCATCCCGGATTTTATATATAGCGACCGCGTTAATCTCACTTCCATCACTTAGACCAGTCACATGTTCATGATCAATGACTGTGTTTCCCATTACAATGCGATTGAGCAATTCACAATGCAGGGCAGGTGTTTGTTCAAAGAAACCTTCATATCTACTACGCATTTTTTCTTTCCCTGTATACAGGAGTTGGTTTGGAAAATTATACACTTTTACACTATCACTATAAGTATTCAGAAAAGCATCAATATTTCTCAAATTGTAAGCATTTAATTGTCGTTGTGCGAGCTCTTCAGGAGAATCAATTTGTTCGATTTCTGTATTTATCAAATTTCCCCTTGATATAATATGACGTGGCTTATTTATCGCAGTCAATTGATCCAATGGATTCTGATCTAAGATTAGCAGATCAGCCTTCATGCCAATTTTTATTTGCCCTAATGAATCCTCCTGACTGATGGCATGAGCAGCACCAAAGGTAGC
>JAJCYJ010000303.1 GCA_029262975.1 Saprospiraceae bacterium | reverse complement strand
TTGAGCTCAAATGCATGCAATACTGGTGTCGTCATATCGTCGATATACACTTCCATTTGACTGTCTATTATAACCAATTTCACATGCATCCAATTTTCAAAATTATACGTATATGGAGTGCCATATCCATCGCCATAATATAATTGCCATCCTCCTAACCCATTAAATACTGGTGTATATTGCATGGCATCAGGATTGCCTGATTGGTGTGGTCGCATATAATATTCTTCATAGTCATTGCTATCTTTTACTCTGAACCGTACACCGGCGAAGCCTCTTTCTTTTCCAAAAGAAACATCATATTCAATGATGCCATTTTGCAATTTTAAATCTCTGAGATATGCGGATGAATTGGTCAGTGATAAACTGTTTTTGCCCTTATAAATTTCTAATTTATGAGTGCCATTATATTGCCATTGCGTAGATTCGAAAGGAATGGTGATCTGTGCATAAGACAGCTGTAGAACAATCATTGCACAAAAAAGGATACAAAAAGGTGGTACTTTCATATTGCTTGCTTCTATACCTTCAATTTAAGACAATTATCGACGTCGCGATAGTCCCTCCTGTCTACCGCATTATATCCTACGTTTCTTTGAAATCAAATTTGATCATAAGACCTAAAACCTAATAATCAAAGAATCAGTTATTGCCATTTTCGAAATGTCAAATAAATATCGCCAATAGACATTTTTATAAAAAGTGTGAACCTGGAGCTTGGAGACCCTTGGCTACCATTAAGCTACTCCTGTGGCATTGGTTATACGTACGAATCAAATGTACTTTTCGCGGAAGGGTGTCGAATTGGAATTTTCATTCCTAAGATCATGAAAAGAGAAAAGCCCATTAAATTTCGAATCAATAATGAAACTAATTTTAATGGGCTGAAAAGTCAAACCAATAAAAAAATCGATTAAATGGGAGTGGAACTAAAAGTGAAAATGCATGCCATTAAGATGCTCCTCCTTTTTCTTTTGTCAATAAGTAAATACCGCAAATGGTAAAGATGGCCTGAACAATTAAATCTACATAAGACATCGTGCCCATGCCTGCTCCAGCTGCCAATCCCATGATATTACGGATCAAAAAGATTAGGCTGCTTACAGTAATAAAGATAATAATTGCCTTCCTGCAAGCAGATGGGCCAGAATCTTTTGATAGCCAAGCCATGATACCGGCTGCAATAAAGACGCCACCTAATCCACCCAATAGATTCGTTGCCAATGGGGAACTTTGATCTGCTAACCCATAAAGATCATATACGTGACTGGGTAAAAAAAGAAAGCAAATTCCATAAAGAAGAATAAGAATTGCGTAAAGAGTAAAATAATTTTTAGTTGTCATTGTGATTTGTTTTGAAAATATGAATTTATAAAATATAAAAATTTGATAAACTACGAAATATAAGAATTAATGCTCATAAAGCTGCCTTTTTAAAGATGTATATATGGGGGGGGGTATGGCCTTGAGAAAAGTTCGTGACTGTCAGGAAGGATCTTTTTATTTGTATCTATTACGAACAGTCGTTTGACCTTTAGAAGAAGCACTTGATACAATATTAGACGCTGGCGATTACAAATAATATTTTATTTAATTTTGGTTAAACCCCTATGGTTTTCATTAGGTATAAAATTTATATTTGTACTGAGTCATAGTGGACTTTCACGTGCTCCATTGTTCTATATAATTGGAGTTTAAAAATACAAATCCCTTTTCTTTTAGGGATACGAATTGAAGAGATGAACCGGATGCAAGTTGTTGCTTGCACATACACAGTACCGGCTATCAGCTACATGTAGATTAGAGAGAAGAAACGGAGATATGTCTGATTGCGAACACCGCTTTTAAGATCCTTTTTTCAACCTAAATTTTCACCCATGATGAAAAGTCTGATGATTTTAATCATAGTGTCTTTTTCATTGATGATTCCATGTCGATTATTTACACAATGCACTGACACTGCCAATCCACCAGTTGAATTATTTAGTCCTTCACCAGAAAATTGTGGTGTACCATTTCCAAGTACAGCTCCTATTCAACCGGCAACTCCTTACTTTTTACCGGGTATGCTAGAGGGATTTACCTATGTGATAAGCTTTTGTGATCTCGCCTTCCCACCTGCTCAAATGGAATTGGCCGTGATAGATGACCTTACCACGCCACAGGTATTGGCCCACACGATTGGTTGCAGTATTGAATTCAGACCTCCTTCAGATGGAGATTTCTATGTTGTATTTAACGTGGTGGCACAATGCGGTATTTCTGGTCCTCCTTTAGGCATAGGAATAAGCGTAGAAATCAATTGTCCATGTAATCACGACCGGGTCAACATCAGTGCACTCATTTTGGATCCATTAAATGGATTGGAATTTTTTCCAGCCCTTTCCAGTATGTGGATGCCACCTGTAGATTTCGGATTTGGACCTGGTTTTGAAGGCATGGTCCCCGTCGGCACTGTGATCGATCCTGCTGAATTGGGTTTTGGACCCTGGCCCGGACCCGGTTTAATAGCCCCATGGGACGCATATGTATTTTGGATTGATGATTTGCCAGGAGCAAGATTTCAACACCCGACTAGATTTGTTTTGGTCGACCCAAGAGATTGTGCCCCTTCTTTTGATAATGGTTCTATTCTAATCGCAGAAGAAGGATGGTGGCCCATTATCGACCCTCCATTGCTGCCGCCATTAGAATTGTTTGGTGGTGATAATTTGACAGATCAGCCACCTGGGCCTGCCAACCCGGAAGGATTGATCGCAGGACATGCAGGAGCACCAGGTGATGTTGTCATAGAACCCAACCCGCCAGCTAATAACAGCCCTAAAATGTCTGCGGGATTAGTAGTCGCCGGGGATGATCGCGCGGATATGAGGGGGGATATTCCGAGGTGGAAACGCCAGCTTCAGGATAGTTATGGCGTTGACTCTACGAGGATATTATGTGCAGAGAATGACAGCGCTGTGACCAAGCAACAATTTTGTGATTTAATGGACTCATTATGCACTAAATTTCCAATGGCAGATACATTCTATATTCGGATAAGTTCACACGGGAGTATCGGTTCATTAAGTTTTAAGGATGGCCGAATGTCTTCACGAACATTTTGTGATAAGATTCGTAAACTGTCCAAAAAGGGCAAACCAATCATGTTATTAATTGATGCCTGCCATACAGCCAGTCTACTGGATGCAAACAACTGGGGCATGCCTGCAGGAAGCATGGTTATTGTTGGAGCTGCGTCAGGCAGTTGCGCGTTAGGAACGTCGTCAGCCTTCGAAGCAGATGATATGGGGAACCCAATTCCCAATACAGGATTTACAGGAGGCATGTTATCGACTGCGCTTATAAATTGTAAGAATGATACAACGGATACAAATGGAGATGGTAAGACTGATGCAGACACAAATAAAGACGGCAATGTGGATGATTGTGAAGCTTTTAATTGGGTGAATACCCAAAAGCCGTGTTTTGTTCGGATTTTGTCATCTTCCTATTCATTAGGCAGTTTTATAATTAATAAACGGCGGTATTATCCTGCGGGGCCCCCTGCAGGATTTGTCCCGGATTCAACATTTGTACGAAACGGCAGGACTTACTACATAAAAGATGGGGCCTATGTTTATGCTAATCCAATGCCCTCTTACGTGGCTGTAGGTAAGTTTTCTAATACTATGAACTTTAATGTTCAAAACAATTCAGGAGGAGCAAAAAATGTATTTTATATGGTCTTTGAAGGGGATGTATCTGATGCTTATGGTATCGCCTGGAATTCTGATGTGAATGATAATAGATCGACCATTTGGTCCAATCCGGCTAATGTCACAAGTAGTTATGATGCGGGCAATGATGAAACGATCGTCTGCTGGATGACTTCTGGAGGTGATGCGGCTAATGGAAGCTATATTCATTTTGGCTATATAAGCCCTGATGGGCAAAGACTAAGACCCAAAAGACAGTATTGGGCAAATAATGTTGGTTTTAAATTTTTCGCAGGTATTCCTGATACGGATAAGGTACCAGGAGCAATATCCAGTATTCTGCTGCATGGTACTGGTGAATTGCTAACTGTCCGAATAGCAAATCCAGGTGTCAGCGCAGGGGGGTGGGGAGAAAATATCAATTATAATGCAGGCTATCGTGTCTCTCAGGTTGATATTCCGCTCGAAAATTTATTCCTTCAGGATCCCATGGTGAGCTCCCTGGCTTTTAATTTTGCTGGAGCCGGAAACCTGGACACAAGTTCTGTCTTCACTTTTGATATAGACATTCCAGACGAAATGAAAGTAGGTGAAGTCTTGATATTAGAACTGAATCTAACTTGGAATCTGAATAATAATTCAAATACAATGTTATTACAATGGCCTAAGCTAGAGGCGGCCATATGCGAAGGAGATATGGTATACAATATCGGAGATCCAATTCCAAACCAAACCAACAGTTCGGGTACCATTACGCTGAATGACATCGACCTAAATGGAGGACTCACAACGTTCAATGCTCAAAATGGAATTATCATGAATCAAGCATCTGAAATATCCGAACCTGCCATTGTTGATATGTATACTCATGGATGTGAAGAGGGTCCTCCGATTTTACCCAGGATTAATGCTTCAAAATCGCCGCAGAAAAATTATTGATATGTGCAATTAAAATTGTTTTGAATGTAAAGTGTGGGATGATGCAAATTGCATTGAGGGAATATTTTGAAATCAGATAGCGAAGTGTTAAAACCCAACGCTAAATAAGAAGCGCTCCATCAGAGCTTGGATTTCGTTACAAATTGAAATAGCCTGATGTAGTCATCATTTCCCTGATAGGGAAAATATTCATTACGAAGAGTTGTAACCCTTCGTAATATTAAAACTTCATCGTTAATGATACTCTTTTCCTTTTGAGATCGATTTCCATAACCTGAACTTGAACTTCCTGTTGTAATGACAATACTTCAGATGGATCTTTTATAAACCTATCCGTAATCTGCGAGATATGTAGAAGTGCAGATTCTTTAATGCCCAAGTCTACGAATGCGCCAAACTTAGTCAGGTTATTCACAATTCCGGTTATAGTCATACCAATTTTTAGATCATTTATCGTTTGGACCTCTTTTGAAAATTCTACTGTCTTAGCTTCCCCACGTGTGTCTAAACCTGGTTTTTGTAATTCTTTAATAATATCGGTTAGAGTAGGAATCCCGACTTCTTCCGATACATATTTCTCTAAATTGATATTTTGCAAATGATCATTTCTTCCCTTTAATTCGTTCGCTTTTATATTATGGTCTTTGAGCATTCGGGCAACTAACTTATATCGCTCGGGATGCACACCGGTATTATCAAGAATTTGTTGCCCATTTTTAATCCTTAAAAAACCAGCAGCTTGTTCATAGGCTTTCTTACCCATGCGTGGTACTTTAAGCAGTTGATCACGAGTGGTAAATCCTCCAACATCATTTCTAAAATTGACTATATTTTCTGCCAGAGCAGGGCCGATCCCAGCAACATATTGTAACAAATGGTGACTGGCTGTATTTAGATTGATGCCCACCGTATTTACACAAGATGACACA
>JAJCYJ010000302.1 GCA_029262975.1 Saprospiraceae bacterium | reverse complement strand
AGAATCTGGTATTCCAAAGGATAAATTGCTGTGATTTCGTCAAGGATATCTGATAAATCTGCTGTGTTGGTTTTTAATGAGAAAGTTTCATTCTCGAGCAAATTGCTGGCATAAGAAAATTGAACACTATAGTTTATTTCGAGGGTATCTAACAGTCGCGACAGACTTACATCTTTTAATTCTACTTTATACGAAGGGTTACTATTAATATCCTGGCTGAACATGACGTTGGAAATCAAGTTCAATAAAATTAGCAGAATAAGGATTTGATCTTTTGCTTTCAATTATCCGGGACTTAGCACGATTTTATTATCGATTAGCTCATAGCTTATATTCAGGGGCCATAATACGCTCTCCAAGGCTGCTTCAATACTATCCGTGGAATCGAAAGAACCGGTATATTGGATTGAATTATCTATAGAGCTATTATCTATTATGAGGTTATAATTGAACGTTATAGCCTTTAAAACTTCGCCAATAGGTTCATCTCGATAGACAAAAAACATTTGATCCGCTTTCCAATCATTATTCAGTTCATAAATGCCATCCCATTTTGGATTTTTGTAAAAACCCATTCCAGCAGTGAGAATACGACTATGATTTCCGGATGCTACCTTTACCTTTCCTTCAGTGACCAAAACCTGGAAGGCGTCGTCAAGGGATACCACATCAAACTCGGTGCCTAACACTTGTACTGATCCGTTATCTGTCTTGACCGTAAAAGGCACACCCTTGCTAACTTTAAAATGACCTTTACCTTTTAATTCTACATCTCTTCTGTCTACCCAGTTTTTCTCTTTATAAGAGATAGAAGAGACCGGAGAAAGAACAACTTCACTTTGAGATGGTAACATAACAGATTCCGACATCGCGACATCTGTAGTGTATACTATAGCCTGATCTTGCAATACAATAATAGCTAAGAGGGCTATAGATGCTGCAGCAGCAAGCCCATAAAGCCATCTATTACGTGTTGACCCAATCGGAATTTCTTTGGCTTGGGTTGTATTCTCAATGCGGGCCCATAGACCATGTTTAATTTTTGACTCAATCGGAGGATTATTAAACTTGATTTTCTTGACTATTTCTCCAGCCTCTTTAAGGGCGTCTGACATGTCGGGATTTTTGGCTAACCAAGCATTCCATTGGTCACCCTTATCTCCCTTCAGGACCCAATCAACGAAAGTGTCATCTGTCAGTAAGTCTTCTAAATTATATGATAGATATTGATCATTCACGATTATTAAATTCAATTCTTAAGAGAATAACTCATCAATATATTCTTTGCGTGTTTCCAGGTTATAGTTCTTTTTACAAAGACTTTCACCACTATTCATCATGCTGGTACAAGTGCCATCTTGATTTCTTTGATCAAGATGAGATCTTTCTAATAAACAATGCCCTAATTCGTGAAAAACTAAGAACTCCCTTTCTAAGTCGGTGCTTTTATTCCAATAAGAAATATCAATATTAATCTGATTGGATCCATTATTGAAAGTGAGGCATTGGCCTACGGCATCATCATTAATGGAAATAAGTCGGGCACTGATAAGTTCTTTTTCCCAATCGAAGATATAATCTCTAAACTTAGCCTCTTCAGCAAATCGTTCGAAATAAACAACAAATTCCTGATCTACACTTTCTTCTAATACCTGATTATTATCTTTAGTACAACCGAATATAAGGAGACATGCGATTGTGGTCAAGGTGATTCTCATTTTGAACCTTTTATAAGATAAGAGAAATATCAGGTAATTGTACTCAGTCTAAGGACAATAAAATTTTCAGATAGATCTCACTTATGAATACATGTTTCTATTCAGGCTGTTTTTTTACTTAGGATAAGCGGTTCAATTTCTTTAATCCTGGAAGCGAGCATCTCGTAGGATCCAAATAAAGCAAAACCAAAAAATAAATTTCCTAGCAGCGTATTTCGAAAGAAGGGGATGCCGGCTACATAAGATTGAACGAGACCACTGAGGTCTTTACTATAAGGACTTGTGGCAGAAACCCAAACACCAAAGTTTGTTATTAAAAAGAATAATACTGCGGCAGTCAAACTAGTCAATGCCAATCTTGTCCAGTTTGCTTTTTGCATCATTCGGAAGGCCACAAGACCTATTAATAAGAAAGATCCGTAAACCCACATACTTCCGAGCACTTGAAAATGTTCGTAGTAAGCTCCGTAAATAATATTATTGAGAATTAAATCACTTATCCATAAAACTGCCAGTGGGATGATCCACTTCTTAAATCCTTTCAGATAACAGGCACCAAAAATAGCTATGGCTCCTACAGCTGTAAAATTGGGAAGAAGTGATTCTCCATCAACAATGAACAGAAACCTTGTGGACATTGCCACAAGTATCAACATTACAATTAAAATTTCTTTCTTTTTCATTTTGGAGCATTTGGATTCAAGCACAAAAATAATGTCATTATTTAATTTCCTTTGGCAACCTTAAGTTTTGTGATAAGATAGATACAAATCAAACAGAAAAATATCGAGAAATAAGCAAGTAGTTCGTATCTGGAATAGGTCCCTTCTTCATTTATGTAAACCACAATTCCACTTATAATAGAGGCCATAGCAATGGCCAATTGCTGAAGTGCTGATTTCATGCTCATAAAGCTACCACGATTTTCATTGCCGACAGATGCGGTAATTAAAGTATTAGCAGGAATCATACGGCTGGACCCAAAAATAAAGAACATAGTTGTGAAGATCAAAGCATACCAAACTGGATTTGGATCCATATGAGTAATTGCTATAGTAGGAATGAAAGATAGTAATATTGACACGGTAAAAACTTTCATGACCCCTATTCTATCCGTCAGTTTTCCGACTAAAGGAGCTGAAAAAACCATTGCTATTCCGCCGAATAAAAAGATCTTAGTGACATCCATTTGGCTAAAACCTACATTCCGAATCATATATGGAGAAATAAAAGGAATGATTATAAAATGACCCAAGATTAATATCGATCCAAGTAATAAGGCGTTTAGTTGATTAGTATCACTAAAAAGCAATTTAATCGTACGGCTGATCGAAGATTTTTGTGTTTGTTCTTCAAGATGAATGCGAATACTTGGAAATTTCCAAATAATCAAAAGCAGCATAAAGAAGCCAATTAGACCCAATCCAATAAAAGGTGTTCGCCAGGTGTAAGTGGCAGCAAGATACAGTCCAAAAGGAACTCCTAGTGCAGATGCAGCCGAGAAAGCCCCCACCAAGACACCCATGGCTTTTCCTCTTTCTTTAAATTTATATAGATCTGAAACGATTGCAAATGCCAGTGCTCCTATTACACCCCCAAATCCACCGGTCAGAAACCTAAGACTAACCAGCATAATATAACTTTTAGCGAACCCACAGAGAAGGGTGCCAACAACGAATCCAGTATAAAGAAAGATCAATGCAGTTTTTCGATCAAATCGATCGAGGTATAAAAAAGCTGTTATACTTGACAAGACTGCACCGAGGGCATAAGATGAAACCAGGTATGAATACTGAGCCGCATTTATATCAAAAGTCTTGATGAAGATATCACCTAACGGCATTATCAACATAGAATCTATAATATGTGTAAAGTTAATGGTCGCTAGTGCGTATAAAGCAAAGGTTCTTGACACCCAGTTAGTTTAGAGACATCGCCGGCATTAAATGAACGGTATTATAGAACATTAGTTCGCTATAATCATAATCCATATATGGTGTCATCGGTAATTCGTCAATATTCATGATCAACTCACTTTCGCTTTCTGCGATCATGACCGCCCAGACACGTGTCCGATCACTTGCTACAGTGTAAGAAAGTAACTTGCCTGCAGTAAAAAGTGAATCAACGGCTTCACGTTGTTCAGGTATAAGTTCTAAAAACTCTTCAGTAAGCGAATCCGGAACATCAAATTCCACCATGTATTGTTTTAAAAACTCGTTATTTCGCTCCATTTACAACAAAGTTCATGGTTAGGCGTGTTTCAATTTCTATCGGTGTCGTTCTCCGGAAATTGAGTCTCACCTCTAATGTCATTCTATCCTCCAACAAGATATCTTTTACATTTGGTAAAGATCCAAAAAGTTTTAATTCTTTTACATTGTTGAGGTTAATCCGAGTCTGATAAAATATTTCGGTACTCGAAGAAGGATTTGATTGGGGAATCGCGTGAATCACAACTTCTTGTATTATGGCCCAATCAATACTGCTGAAGCGTGCATTAAGTTCAGCTCTGTTTGGCAATATTTCTGCTATAACATCTTTATCAAAACCTGTTCCCAGGTAGTTCGTGATTCGGGTTGGGACATCCCTGATAATAAAGTAATGTGTGTCAAATGAATTCAGACCAGGAGGAATAACGAAATCTGCATCGAGTTCCATGACAAAGAGCGGCTCTACTTCATTATTACAACTAATACCCGCTAATAAAAAGCAAAACAAAAAAGTACGGCAGATATAACTTTTCATCTTCATTGATCATATATAAATCGCCTGAAACCCTGTTATGTTGCACTAAGGACCAAAAATAGATACAAAAGATCAGAGTTGAAGGCCGAATCTCATGTTAGTCCCGGTTATAATTATATGACGGCCCAAAAAACTTAAAATTCCTATAGTTTTGCAAGTCATATGGCAACACCAAAGACGGTAGCTTTTCATACGCTGGGCTGTAAGCTCAATTATTCTGAGACCTCATCCATTCGTCGAAGATTTGAAGATTATGGATTTGGTATAATAAACTGGTCTGAAAGTTCTGATATCTACGTGCTAAACACATGTTCGGTTACAGAATTTGCTGATAGGAAGTGCCGTGCGGAAGTGCGCAAGGTGTTGCGACAAAATCCAACTGCAAAAGTTGTAGTCATTGGCTGTTATGCCCAATTGAAACCTCAGGAAATTGCAGAAATACCTGGGGTTGATTTAGTATTGGGTGCAGCCGAAAAGTTTAATGTCCTCAATTATGTGGATAACCTAAGCAAGGCGACAGATAAGGGATTTGTAAGCGTCGGACATATTAATGAAGTTAATTCTTTCGATGAAGCATTTTCCTTTGGAGACAGGACAAGGACATTTTTAAAGGTTCAGGATGGGTGTGACTATAAATGTACCTTTTGCACCATTCCACAGGCACGGGGAAGGAGTCGTAGCGCCTCGATTGCTCAGGTTACTGAGAATGCCATGAAAATTGCTGCAAGAGGAGCCAAAGAAATTGTTCTGACAGGTGTGAATATAGGAGATTTTGGCATTGATAAGAATGGTCAGAGGATTAATAGTTTTCTCGATTTAATCAGATCATTAGACCTGATTAAGGGAATCGAAAGAATTCGAATTTCATCGATAGAGCCTAACCTTTGTAATAACGACATCATTGAATTTGTAGCTAATTCAAAAACATTTGTTCCTCATTTTCATATGCCGCTTCAAAGTGGTTCAGATCGAATTTTATCCCTCATGAGGAGAAGATATAAAAAGTCAGTTTTCACAGACAGGATTGCGAAAATTAAAGAAGAAATGCCCCATTGTTGTATTGGTGTGGATGTCATTGTTGGGTTTCCTGGTGAAACGGAAGAAGATTTCCTGGAAACATATAATTATTTAAAAGACCTTGACATAAGCTATTTACACGTATTCACCTATTCTGAAAGAGCGAATACGATTGCAGCAACCCTGGGTCATTCTGTACCAATGCAGGTCAGAAAAGAACGCAATAAAAAACTGCGCATATTATCAGATAAAAAGCGACTACAATTTTATCAAGATCATCAAGATCAAATTCGGAATGTACTTTTTGAAGAAGGCAAAAGCAGTAATTTTATGGAAGGATTTACAGACAACTACATCAAAATCCGGGCACCCTATGTTGATCACAAGATCAATACAATTCAAAAGATCAGAATCGGGCAAATACAGAATGATGGTAAATGTTTGGCTCAAATCATTGAGCAAGCCTTAGGATAAAGTAGTATCAACAAGTCTGAATCCAACGCCATGCACGTTTTCAATCTGTAATGAATCATCTGCAGAAAGGTGCTTTCTTAATCGCGAGATAAAGACATCCATACTTCTTCCTAAAAAGTAATCCTCCTTGCCCCAAATTTTTTCTAGTAGACTTTTTCGCTTCACTACTTCATTTTTATGCTTTACCAATTCATGCAACAACTCACCTTCTCGCTGAGTAATTTTTATTTTTTGATCATTGAATGAAAGGGTTAGGTTAGCTAAATCAAATACAAATTGACCGATATGTTCTTTTGAGGGGACATCATGGCTTATATATTTTCGCTTTAAAAAAATGTTGATTTTAAGTATGAGTTCTTCGATGCTGAATGGTTTTGTAATGTAGTCGTCTGCACCAATTTTCAAACCCCTAAGTTTATCTTCTTGCATGGACTTAGCAGTGACAAATATGATTGGAATTTGTGTGTTTTTTGATCTTATGTATTCTGCTAATGCAAAGCCATCAAGCTTTGGTAACATGACATCGATGATACAGATGTCATAAATATGAGTATCAAAGGCTTTTTTAGCCAGATACCCATCGACACAATGATCAACTTCAAATTTTTCCTGGGTCAAATTATCTTTTGTTACAAACCCCAGGGTTTCATCATCCTCTACATAAAGTACTTTAGGCATCTAATGGTATTGTAATTGTGAATGTTGAACCGGCGTCCAATTCCGAATCAACCCTAATATCCCAACCATGGGCCTTACAGATATTGAGCACATAATAAAGACCTAATCCAAAGCCCTTCACGTCATGTACATTGCCTGTAGGAACCCTATAGAATTTTTTAAACAGGTTTTCAAAATGTTCTTTTTTTATACCGATTCCGTTGTCTTTTATGTCAATAGCAAGATCGTTTCCTTTTTTATATGTAAAGACCATAACTCTTGGAACATCCGCACAATATTTAATAGCATTATCAAGCATATTGTGCACTACATTAGAAAAATGGAGTTTGTCTGCTTTTATCATCCAGGTATCTTGCAAACCCGATAAAGCGATAGCTCCTTTTCCTTGCTCCTTTACTTTTAGGTTTTCAGAATTGACAATAGTTTGAAGGACTTCAAGAACATTAAAAGACTGAATGTTTAGTTTTAGACTATCCTGTTCTAATCGAGCCAGGTTCAAGACTTTTTCAACCTGTTCATTGAGTCTGTCGTTTTGATCAATAATGATTTGACCATATTTTTGCAAGCGTTCGTTATTTAATATAGCGGCATCATTTTTCAAAACATTTGCAGCTATTTTAATAGAGGAGATGGGCGTCTTGAATTCATGCGTCATATTATTAATGAAGTCTTTCTGAAGTTCAGACAACTTTTTTTGTTGAAGTATTACCCACATTGAATAAATGAAAAAAATCAGTGCCAGTATGGTGATGAGACCATAGAGAATATGCTGCCAAAGACTACTTAATAAATAGCTTTCTCTCGATGGAAAGCCCACTACGAAATAATAAATAAGATGATCAAATTTGGGTAATACGTCCTGTGTTTGCTTAGTTTCTTCAAGATCGCTTAGTTTACAATAATTACCATAAACCATATCCTGTGATTGACAGTCGTACACAGCATATTCGAAATCGGTATTAACTCCCCTGGCTTCAAATTCTCGAATAAGAAAATCTTCCAGGATATTAGCATCAATTACATCGTTGATGTTAACGGCGTAGTAATTAGCAGATTTGCGTTGTACCAAATCTTTCTTTGGCAATTTAGACTTATTGACAATTGAAAGTTTTTCTGCAACTTGATATAAAGCGACTCTGACCGTTTGATCGAATTCATTATCTTTTATATCATAGGCACTTGCCAATGTAAAACCCTGGATTAAAACGATACCTATAATTGATATAGCACCTAAGACAGCAAGTCTCCTTATCAAATGATTAGGCATAGTGCAAAGATTTAATCATTAAGGAGAAAGTATTCTA
>JAJCYJ010000301.1 GCA_029262975.1 Saprospiraceae bacterium | reverse complement strand
GTCATTTACCCTTCTAAATTAAAAGGTACATTTTGGGGTTGCGTGAAAATACTTCAATAGAAGTAATTGAAAGATCTTCCAGATGGTATCTTTTGAATTATGAAAATTGAATATTTGTTTTAAAATTTCGAAAATTATAGATTGATGAGCACGGTTTTAATAAGGAGATTATTAAATTCTAGTTCAGCGGAAATGACTTGTCTGACAGCAGTCACAAACCTTAGAGGGACAAAGAAGCCGGTCGAGAATGATACCTGTTCGTTTCAGAATGATTGGGCCGGTCTCCAGTAATCAGTATTTCGATAAAGCTAGGGGTGAACAACAGAACGGCTGCTGCGCGATGGCCGAATAAATGATTTAATGGTATACTGACAAGTACACATTGATATTCAGATATTCTACAGACATTTTCAGGGTTGAACATTTCAAGATTGATGAATATTGAATGCTATTTTATCTCATAAAACCTGTCCTAATACTTGAAGTATGATCATTACTAGTGGCTCATCTGTCCTTTTTTTTTGGAAGGCATGATACTGTCAGTTTGGTCTTATGACCTGTCAGCACATTCAATAGATTAATTAGTACCAGTTGCATTCTCTGCCTTTTCTTCTTCGCGGGCGGACTTTCTTGGAAGCCGCTCATCGCGTTGGGCGGTATTCCACACAAAGGCGGCTATGATTGTTGCCGCTTGTTTAAGATCGTCTTCAGACAGTTGGTCCCAATTGTCCATATTGGAATGATGGGTCCGGGTAAAATAAGCCATCGGATCCTGGATAAATTGAAAACCAGGTATCCCGACACCATCAAAAGGCAGATGATCGGTGCCCCCGGTATTGTTGAGCGTAAGGGTCCTGGCGCCCATCGATTCAAAGGGTTCGAGCCACTCCCTAAATATGGGTGCTACCGCTTCATTTCCCTGTAGATATACGCCCCGGATTTTTCCAGTGCCATTATCCAGGTTATAGTAGGCCGATATCTTTTCATTCTCCGGTTTCAATGACTGGGGTGTATAGCCCGATTCTCCAAAATCAGCGAAAAAATCCCCCACATAATTTCGCGATCCGAGTAGCCCTTGTTCTTCACCAGTCCAGAGAGCAAGTCGGAGTGTGCGGCGGGGTCGGACACCGGATTCTTCTATAGTTTTAAGCAGTATTCTCGCGGCTTCCATCATTACGGCGGAGCCTGCAGCATTGTCCGAAGCGCCTGTGCCCGTATGCCAGGAGTCCAGGTGTGCTCCAAACATGACTACCTCCTCCTTCAAATCAGTCCCAGGAATCTCGGCTATTACATTGTGCTCTCTTCCATCGGCATTGGTGTATGCTGCCTGCAGGTCTATGTTGAGGGTTACAGGAATGCCTTTTTGGTTCATCCTGAAAATACGGTTGTAATGCTCGACGGCCAGGGTTACCTGGGGGATGACGGCTCTTTCGTGATCGCGAGCCCTTCCCTCACTTGTCCTGGCGCCTGAAACAAAGACTGTACCCAGATCGCCTTTATAGCTCCTGTCCAAGACGGCCAGGGGCTTTTCTTCCTCTAACATATTCCATATGGCCCTATTCAGTTGGAATCCACCGGCCCGGTTGCGGCGACGTGGCCTGGGTGTGGGCTGACCGGCAGTAGCCATATCAAAAAGACGGTCAACATTGAGCCTTGATCCCATCGCTTCCAATGGAGGCAGTGTATTTCTAATAGTATCCATCATCACCAATTTTCCGTTGAGGCGTCCGCGATATGCTTCTATATCCGTTTCGCCGTTAATTTGAAGGTAAATGACTTCTGCACTGCCCTCGATCGAGGGAGACCAGGCCTTGGGATAGCCTATAACGGGCCAGTATGATAGCCCTTCTGCATGGATTTCAAAGTGGTTTAACTGCCAACCTCTTCCAAAGTCATCCCATTCGTGCAGATGCACATTAACCATGCCCCAGTCTTTCAATTGACCCTGGGCCCATTCCGTTGCCTTGTCGAGCATGGGCGACCCTGTAAGTCTCGGTCCATAGACATCTGTCAGCCAGCTGGCTGTCTCCATGACCTGGCTTTCTTCCAGGCCGTGCTTCATGATGATGTCGACAATTTTAGTGTTGTCGGGTTGGCCTTGCACACAAATGATGCTAAAGAGAGCGGCGGCAAAAAGGATGTAGGATCTCATAATTAGATAATTTTTTCTGAAATGGATGATAAAAATATCGATTTGCTTTGAAACATGCGCTAATTATTGATTATATCCCAGACCAATACCTGTTCCGTCTTTAGTGAGCCTAGGTGGATCACAAACATAGCAGTGACTAATGAACCTATTGTTAAAGTGAACGCTGATTTGGTCTACAACTTCGAATGGTCAGATCGAAGTGTTAAAGAAATTAGCATTTGGGCCCTGTCAGGGGGCAATATCAAGTCATTTCCAGTGACTGCATGCTTCGGAATTCTGGGGAGCACTAAATTCAATGTTGAGTTTAAGGTCAATTTAAAATTAGCCGCAATGAGGCATTTTTTAATATGGCGTGTTATATACGTCATGCTGGTCTTCTGCCCGATATTCGTTGAAGCATAAGGACTTCCGCCTACACTAGCGATTCGACCGATAAATTGCCCACTCTTATGGGTCAAAATAAGGACTCCCTCCTTCGCTTTAGCTCCGGCGGATAAACTTCTCGCCCTTATGAGTCAAATTAAAAAAGCCCCAGCTTTCGACGGGGCTTTTTCGTTGACCCCTGCCTAAGGCAGGCGGGCATAAGGACTCCCCGATAATCGCATAGCGATATCGGGATAAACTTCTCGCCCTTATGAGTCAAATTAAAAAAGCCCCAGCTTTCGCTGGGGCTTTTTCGTTGACCCATAAGGACTCGAACCTTAAATGTCTGCACCAAAAACAGATGTGTTACCAATTACACCATGGGTCAGTATCCTTATCCAATCGAATAAGGAGGTGCAAAATTATACTTTTTTCGATCCCGAGTAAAGCATCGCTAGATTTTTTTATTGTCATTCTACTTTTGGTCATAGCATCGGACTCCAGAATTATATATTTTCGCGGCTCAAATACCGTGTACGATGCAAAAGATACTCCTGATTCTTATCCTCTTATTACTATTCGAAATAAGTGAAAATATTGCCCAAACTGAAGTCGTAGATACCACAAGTTATAGTATAGGCATGAGTCTTGGCTATCGTCTGCAGAACCAGGGAGGAGCAGATCTGAACTATGAAGCCTTGCTAAAAGGGATTAAGGATGTCATGGACAAAAACGAAATTCTGCTGGAGCGAAATTACAGCGACAGCATTAATTATATTTATTTTCAAAATCAAAGAGATCGAATGTTTACAAGTACAAAAGAAGAAGGAGCTAAATTTTTATCAGAAAATGGCTTGAAGCCAGAAGTAACGACTACAGAAAGTGGTCTTCAATATGAAGTGCTAACAGCTGGAGAAGGAGCAAAACCAACGCCAACCAGCACGGTAACAGTGCATTATGTCGGAAAACTTCTGAACGGAGAAGAATTTGACAGTAGTGTAGCGCGGGGAGAACCGATAAGTTTTCCACTAAACCGTGTTATTCCAGGCTGGACAGAAGGACTGCAATACATGAGTACAGGTGCGAAATATAAATTTTTTATCCCTGAGGATCTGGCTTACGGTAGCCGTGGGGCCGGGGCTCAAATTCCTCCATATTCTGCCTTAATTTTTGAGGTTGAATTATTGAGCTTTAAATAAAGAAGGTGTTAATAAGTAATCGTATAATTATATGAAGTGGAGGGTTTATCCTTCTTCTTTTCTGTAATGACATAAGACAGCTGGGTTTGATTATCAGACCCGGCTGTTTTTTTAGATGATGCTTTCGACAGTTGAAAGTGAATGTTAATTGTCCGATGAAACAGGACTTTGCCCCTCCTTACCTTATTGTCAATATCGAAGGAAAGTAGCGAGACAACTCTTTGGGCTTCTTCATTGCAACCATAGCCAATGCCACTTCGAATTTTAGAGCCTATTACCTTCCCTTTATAATCAATTTGAACCCTCAAGACTACAGTGCCTTCTATTTTGTGTTGTATCGCTTCTCCCGGATATTGTATCTGGTCTGCGATAAATTTACTCATCGCCTTACCTCCACCTCGATAAATAGGCTTTGGCAAAAAAGATTTTGTCTTTCGTTCGCGGGGCATGATTAACTATTATTAACCTTGAAAGGGGTGTCTATCACTGTCAAAGGTCTTAATTTTAATCTTTATTTAAGAGAAGAAAAAATTTGAACCCTTAATTTTGCACGAAATAATTCGTACTAAAAAACAAACGATAAAAATAAAAATATGAAAAGTCTAACACTTGTTCTTTTTTGGATCGCAATGGCATCTTTTGTTTTTGCCCAAAAAGAAGTAATAGTCAAAGAAAGCAAAGGAACCGATAAAACCGTCAAGGTAGACGTTCAAAAAGCCGGAGATGGAGAACGAACAGTAAGTGTCATAACCGATACTGATGGTAAAGAAAAAACCATAGAATGGACTGATAATGGAGAGATACCAGAGGATATCAAAAAGCAATTAAAAGAAGAAGGTATCGATATATCCATGCTTGATGGATCAGGAGGAAAGCAGGTTATGGTTAAGGTCAAGTCTGATGGTGCAAGTAAGGATAAGGAGGTACACAAACAAGTAATTGTGATTAAAAAAGAAGGTGATGGTGAAGACATGACCTTTGAATGGGATGGAGAGGGAGAAATGCCTGCAGAAATGAAGGAGATGATGGAGGAGCATGATATTGATATCGACGAACTTCACGAAGGACATGGAAAAGGTAAAATGCGCAAAGCAAAAATGCGTGTACAAAAAGATAAAATGAAGGGTAAGCGACACAAGGAAATGAAAAAAGGTCGCAAAAAAAATACAGAAAAAAGGGGTCAATATAAAATCGTTACTATCGATGAGGAAGGAAATGAAAAAGTGAATACCTGGGTTAGCGATGACGACGAGCATGAAGGACATGACGGAGAAGACAATGTCTTTATAATGAAGGGAGGAAAAGGAATGCATACTCGTGGCGGAAACGAAATGTTCTTCTTCAGCGATGACGATGATGATCACTTGTCAGATGCCTATATGGGTGCTCATATTGAATCAACAGACAATGGTGCAAAGGTCCTCGAAATAATAAAAGACGGTCCTGCTGATAAAGCCGGTCTGGCAAAGGGAGATGTCATCTCACGTGTCAATGGCGCACGTGCTCGTAATATGGACGGACTACTTGGGATTTTGAATTATTTTGATCCTGCTGACAAAGTAGAACTTACAGTCACCCGAGACGGAAAAGAAAGAAAGATAAATTTGACACTTGGTCAAAGACCTGATTCTATGAAATAGAAATAGGTTATCGTTTAAGTCGATTTATAGATTAAAAAATCGCAAGTTTCAAAAGTTGAAGCTTGCGGTTTTTTGTTTATAGACCCAAGACGGGCCAAACACTATCTTTAACAACTAATTTTTAGAATTTACAAATATCCTCATTTCTCGTGGCTCTTATTTGCAATTTACAAGGCGATTAGTTAAATCTTCATCCTGGAATCTGAGGCACCTCTATCTTCAAATTCCCGGTACCGCCGCTAAATGAAATATGCAGATAGACAATCCATTCTTTAAGCGATTTTGAGTTAATACCTTCATCTTCAAAATTCGAAATACGCACGATGCCACCAAGTGCTTGATGTAGCATAAGTAGTTTGTTTTCGGCAATTTCAACATTTATAGAAAGAGCAATGTCAGAGAACATTTTAAAATTCACGATATAGCCATCACTAAATAATATTGTCTCCTTTATTTGTTCAATGACCGTGTTTCGATCACCATTAGTATATGCCTGCCAATTTGTTCTTTGAATCACATTTTTATATTGGAATTGAATGAAGATACAATTCTTCTCCTTTGGAAAGACAATTTGAAATGTGCTGAATAGCCTTTATCTGATGCTACATTCACAGAATTACACTGAAGTATGCTAACAAATACCTGTCACTATTATATAAATATTTATATAGAAACTGATACTATTTTAGACCACTTGCAT
>JAJCYJ010000300.1 GCA_029262975.1 Saprospiraceae bacterium | reverse complement strand
GTGAAAGTGCCATGTTGAAATTGACCAAAATTGGTATTTAAGACGCGCAGACCTCCGACAAGAACTGTCATCTCAGGTGCTGATAAAGTTAATAGTTGCGCCTTGTCAACCAGCATTTCCTCTGCTGATATAGCATCTTTCGCCTTCGTATAATTTCGGAATCCATCAGCAACAGGTTCCAAAGCTGCAAAAGATTCAACATCCGTTTGTTCTTGAGTTGCGTCTGTACGTCCAGGTCTAAAGGGAACTGAAATATCGTGACCAGCATTACGTGCAGCCTGCTCGATACCAGCACATCCTCCAAGTACAATCAGATCAGCAAGAGAGACCGCTTTATCTCCACTTTGAACATTATTAAATTCCGCTTGAATTTGCTCCAGTGATTTCAAAACTGATGCTAATTCGGTAGGATTATTAACTTCCCAATCTTTTTGAGGAGCAAGGCGAATCCGTGCCCCATTTGCACCACCGCGTTTATCAGATCCACGGAATGTGGATGCAGAAGCCCAGGCCACAGACACAAGTTGTGCTACAGTCAGATCTGAAGAAAGCATCTTGTCTTTAAGTTGTGCAATGTCTTTTTCGTCAATTAATTGATGGGTCACAGCTGGGACTGGATCCTGCCAGATCAACTCTTCTTTTGGCACTTCAGGACCCAAGTATCGTTCAATTGGACCCATATCGCGGTGTGTCAATTTAAACCATGCACGAGCAAAGGCATCTGCAAACTTATCAGGGTTTTCGTAGAAGTCTCTTGAAATTGGTTCATAGACAGGATCCATGCGCAAAGCCAAATCTGTTGTAAGCATAAATGGCGCATGGCTTTTGGAAGGGTCATGAGCATCAGGTACAGTTTGAGCCCCTAATCCACTTTTTGGTTTCCATTGAAATGCACCAGCCGGGCTTTTTGTTAGTTCCCATTCATATTCGAATAGGTTTTTAAAGAAATAGTTGCTCCACTTTGTGGGCGTTTCAGTCCACGCTCCTTCGAGTCCGCTGGTAATTGTATAGCCCGCATTTCCGCTACCAAAGGAATTCTTCCAACCAAGTCCTTGCTCTTCAATTGTAGCTCCGGCAGGTTCTGCGCCTACATATTGGCCAGGATCACCGGCTCCGTGAGTTTTTCCAAATGTGTGTCCGCCTGCAATCAGGGCCACTGTCTCTTCGTCATTCATTGCCATTCTGCCAAATGTCTCCCTTATATCACGAGCAGAAGCGAGGGGGTCAGGAACTCCATTAGGGCCTTCCGGATTGACATATATTAAACCCATTTGGACAGCGCCAAGAGGATTCTCCAGGTCGCGGTCTCCACTATATCTTTTATCTCCTAACCATTCGGCTTCTGAACCCCAATAGATATCTTGTTCTGGTTCCCAGACGTCCTCACGTCCTCCAGCGAATCCGAAAGTCTCAAAACCCATGGATTCAAGGGCACAGTTGCCTGTGAGGACCATCAAGTCAGCCCAGGAAATTTGCTTACCATATTTCTGTTTTATTGGCCAAAGCAATAAGCGTGCTTTATCGAGATTGGCGTTATCCGGCCAACTATTAAGAGGAGCAAATCGCTGAGATCCGGAACCCGCACCTCCACGTCCATCGGCTATACGGTATGTTCCAGCACTGTGCCATGCCATACGAATGAACAATGGCCCATAATGACCATAATCGGCTGGCCACCATTCCTGGGATTCAGTCATCAAATCAAAAATGTCTTTTTTTAAGGCATCCAGGTCAAGAGACTTAAATTCCTCCGCATAATTGAAAGACTCTTCCATCGGATTGGATAGTGAAGAGTGTTGTCTTAAGACGTTAAGGTTTAATTGGTTTGGCCACCAATCCCGGTTTGACGTGCCTCCTCCGGCACCATTTTTAAGTTTGCCGCTGCTGAATGGGCACTTACTTTCACCATTAGACTGATGAGTAGGAGTTGCCGATAAGGCCGACATTCCATTATCCTTTTCCATAATTATTTTTTTAAATGATTCGATTTCTTTGAGACTTTGTAATCTTTCACCTTTTCGATATCAAATGTGCTATCCGGTGTTAAAGTCGCCCAAAGCTATAGGACTTTTATGATAGATATTATCGAATCTTTATGTATATTCATCGATAAAAACGATGCATAGAAGTCAGTTGGAATACATCCTAGCAGTGGAGCAATTAAAGAATTTTGGAAAGGCTGCAGAAGCGTGTTTTGTCACTCAATCCACTTTGAGTGCTATGGTCGCCAAATTTGAATATCAAACGGGTATCATTCTATTCAACAGAAAGACCAGACCTATCAGTGTGACGGCCCAGGGGAGAGAAGTATTAAAATCTTTAAAAAGTATAAACAGAGAATTTCAAATATTAGATGAAAGGATTAATGAAATCAAAGAATATGAAGAGGGCAAACTGAGTATCGCTTGTATCCCTACCGTCGCGTCATCTCTCTACCCACTTATTTTGAACAAAATATCTCAAGAACACGCAAAGGTGGAATTTACGATTCATGAATTGACTACAAAAGAGATAGAGGTTGAGATTATAAATGGTACCATAGATGTAGGAATTGTCTCTATCCCGTTAAAAAACAAAGAGTTGATCGAATACCCACTCTATTTTGAGGATTTTCTTTTGTACGATTGCGCGGATAAAATGAAACTTTCCAGTTACAGGGTGTCCGATATCGACCTGGATAGATTGTGGCTTATGGAAGAAGGTCATTGCATGAGAAATCAGGTAGGTAAAATATGTGAACTGAGACAACAAAAGAAGATAAATGGAAACCTCATATATAATTGTGGCACGATCCATACACTCATTAAAATGGTGCAAATGAATGAGGGCGTTACCTTATTACCAAGATTGGCAACTGTGAACAATTCACATCTGGATAATAAGTGCATTCATCCATTATCAGAGCCAGTACCTACCCGCCAAATTGGGCTTATTACACATAAAAATTTTATAAAAAGGCGCATGTTACAATTTTTAATGAGCGCAATTAATGGCGCCATTAGCACTTACATTCCGGATCGCCTTTCTCAAGACTTTGTTGTTCAACCATTTGATTGATCGCGGTCTTTTGCTATGATTGCAGCGTAAATGTAGCCGGTAGGGTATAGAGTACTCTTACTGCTTTTCCTCTCTGTTTACCGGGAGTCCATCCTTCTGGCAAATTATTCATATTTCGTATTACTTCGAGGGCGGCATTCCCGCATCCTGCGCCAATATCACGAAGAATTCTAGCACTACTCACTTGACCAGTAGGCTCTACGACAAATTGAACAAATACCCTCCCTTCAATGCCATTCTCTCTTGCCATAGAAGGATATGTGATGTTTTTCTGAATGTATGCCATGAGTTTACGATCGGAACAAGCCTTATCCTTGCAGCCCCCAAATAATGGCATCTGTTCGACTACTTTAAATATTTCCTCAACATCGGATTCTTCAGGTGGAGGGGGTGGAGGTGGAGGGGGTGGAGCTATCGTTTCTTCTTTGGGTGGCGGAGGTGTATATTTTACTTCTTCAAATACAGTTTCTTCGACTACTGTTTGATCCTCGAATATCGGTTGATCTTCCTCTATTATTTCCTCGTTAGGCACCTCCGCAATTACCGGTGGTGGAGGTGGTGGTGGTGGTGGCGGTGGTTCAGAAGTACGAGGTGGTTCAATCTCTATAGATTCTTCAACGACAAGTTGATAGGCTTCTTGCTTCACCGCCTTTTCATATTGGGTGAAGTTCATCAAGATAAAGATCAAACCCAGGGAGAATAGCAACCCCAATAATCGGGTTGTCGTCGTATTTCTGAGCACGTCTACCCATGGATATTTTTTCAAGTTGGCATATTTTTCTGGGGACGATGTTTTTGAAATTTTACCACTCGTAAAACGTCCGATCCACCATTTAGAAAAAGCAATGATCATCGGAATTGCAATAATGAGAAGAATTACTCCAATTAAAGTTACTGTAGGTGTGAATGCCGCATTCATAGCCATTTTTGTTTAAAATAGCTTGAATTTTTCTTAAATGACAATATTCAAAATCACCCCTTGATATGACTTTTATCATTAATTAAATCTTGAAAATTGTAGTAATTAAATAATAATTTTTAGTGTCTTTTCTGGCACTGCTATTATGAAATTTGAAGCGCGTATTATATTTTCTATATTACTAATTTACGGGTTGAGCGGTTGTCAAATAATCTCGTAATCATCAATTGTTTTTAAAGAATCAGAGAATTTTGTATTTCTGAGAACAGATCATAGCTCTGAAGGAGCGTTTTTCTATCAGCCAGGGATGCAATCCCTGGTTCGAAATTGCAGTTTGTTTAGAATTGTCATGCCTGCCTTTGGCAGGCGGGCATGACAATTCTAATTTATGTAATATGATTTAGCCGCTCAACGAGTTAATTGCATTATAGATGTATGCACGCCATCCAGGAGAATTCGGATTTATAAAAAATAGCTTGACTAGTCGAAGATTAAACAAATTCACCTATGAAATTCAATGTCATTTGCCAGGCCAAATTGTGACCATTGATAATAAGCCTTTGATATGTGGACAATAAGGTTAAATTTATAGAGCGCTCAAAAATCAACTTTAAACTGAGTCAATGTTTCGGGATTCACTTACTTTCTCCATTCTATTATTTCCTGGGTTTATTCATGGTCTGGTGTCACAGGAAAACACGATTGAAAAATCGATTATCTTATCGTAGTGTTATCAAAATATTTCAAATTCTGAAGGCGCTTTCAAAACCTTGTACATAATTGATTTTAGAAAAT
>JAJCYJ010000299.1 GCA_029262975.1 Saprospiraceae bacterium | reverse complement strand
AGAGCTACTTTCATCTTCTATAAAGTAATGCGCTATGCCAATTTTACGAGCTTCCTTTAATATGCCCGGCATATCTAGTTGACCTGTACCTAATGGCACATTATACTCTACATCGGTGCCACCGGTCAGGTCCTTTTTAATCCCCTTTTTCATGTCCTTTAGATGTAAAAGTTTCCAGCGATTGCCATATCTTTTAAGTAGTTGTACAGGATCTCCACCACCAAACTGGACCCAGAAAATATCCATTTCAAATGATACATAATCTGGATTTGTATTTTGAATTATATAATCCATGAGTGTGCCATCGCCATGAGGCTGGAATTCATATCCATGAGGGTGGTAGCAAAAAGTCAATCCATTTTCTTGTAATACTTTGCCTGCTGCATTAAAGACGGCAACTGTTTTTTGTGCATCAGTAAGAGTGAAATTTCCTCTGTCATGCGGAGCCCATGCGCACATCACATATTTTGATCCAAGGGCTTTAGCAGTCTTTACAACTGACATAGGATCTTCTTCCAAATCTTTGAAACTCGCACCAGTAGAAGGAATTGTAATACCTCTTTCGGCACACATCTTTTTATATTCTTCAGGAGGAATTCTTCCGCCACTTCCTTCGATTTCTGTGATACCCATGGCTTGAATTCGGTCCAGCGTGCCGGGAATATCTTTTGGAAAATAATTTCTAAAAGAATAAGCTTGAACACCTACAGGTGCTACGAATATCGGTGTCCCTTTTTTTTCCATTTTAGAGGATGTTGCGCAAGAAGTAATGAAAAAAAGAAGGATAAGAAATTTGATAAAGTTACTTTTCATGATGACATTATTTAAATTTATTCTTAAAGCTAAAAAAATTTATCCCGTTAAAATGTTGCCTACCCAGGGTATGCGTTCATCAGTTCTGCCCTGAAGTTTGGCAACACTATTTTCAAAGGATATACTTATGTTGTCTCCATCAAATTGACAGATCCAATTATCACTATGTATTCCCTCGATAAATATTAGCTTTAATAAGAGCGTCTGATCATCTTTCCATGCAGCACATGCGGCAACCTTCGAATTTAAATTTTCGGGAATAACAAATAGTGAACCAGCGATAGATAGTTTATTTTTTTCGATAAGCCATTTTCCAAAACCACAATTTATAGTTTCCTTGTGATCATCAAATTCTATTGTCACTGTGCATCTTTCTGTATTGGACGAAAATGAAATTGTATTGGCTTTGCTTGGATTGTTTTTGAGATTGAATATCTTATCGGGTAACTGTGGGGATAAACCTTGATCTATTGGTAGGGTAGGTAAGCTAAGTGAAGCCAGACTTGACTTCAGTATTTGATGATTTTTCTGATCTGGAACTTTTGGTATGCCTTCTTCAAGAGCAGGTAGGATATGCTCCCATATCAAATTCATCGAGGCTTGCATATCACTGCTTTCACTTGTCACGGCGATAACAGCGTCATACTGTGGAATGACAATGCAATATTGTCCAAAGGCACCATCACCACGATAAAAACCTGGCTCAGGTTTGCATCTCCAAAACTGGTATCCGTATCCTTGAGCCCAATCATTATCACCACTCTGGGATGTTGTTTGTTTTTTAGTGGCTTCGTCTATCCATGATTCAGAGATAATTTGTTGGCCATTCCAATTTCCTTTTTGCAAATAAAGCTGTCCAAAATTTGCAATGTCTTCTGTTTTTAGTCTTAGTCCATAACCTCCAACACAGATGCCATTCGGATCAAGCTCCCAATCAGCATCCTGAATATTGAGCTGTGGGAATAATTTTATATTTAAATATTCTAATACAGTCTTTCCGGTTAATTTTTGAACAATGACTGATAGCATATAAGTCGCACCCGTATTGTATAAAAAATGAGATCCCGGCTCATGTATCACAGGTGCTGCAAGAAATACTTTAGCCCAATTTCCATCTTTGGCTTCCTGCATTCTTGGCATGGGTTTGACATCATGCCCAGTATTCATGGTAAGCAAATGCCTGACCTTCATGGATGCAAGATTGTCAGCAACATCGGTAGGTAAGTCGCTGGGAAAAAATGAAATAACCGGATCTTCTACACTTAATTTTCCTTCGTCTATAACAAGTCCAATGGCAGTTGAAGTAAAACTTTTGCTCAATGAATACAATGTATGTTTATATTCAGGAGCAAAGGGAGACCACCATCCTTCTGCTATAACGTGGGCATTGCGTAGAATCATTATGCTGTGAAATTCTAATTCGCTCTTATTAGCTGCTTCCAGAAAATTAGAAATTGCTTGTGAAGATACACCTTGGTCTTCTGGAGTACTTCGAGCTAATTTTATAAATGAATTCATTGATTGAAATCCGGGTTCTTCTTTACAAGCCGGTAAGAATGGAATTGTGCAGATGCCCAGGGAGATGACACCAGTTTTCTTCAAAAATTGCCTTCTTTCTATATTTTGAATCATTAATTTAATCTTAGTCTAATCGTGAATTACTTACAAAGGCGATCCGGGTTCCATCAGGAGACCAATTGGGTACATTCATACTTCCTTGTCCTCCATAGAGGTAAGCGATTACCCTGATTCGTCCTCCCGCTGCTGGCATACTTCGTATATAGACGTGTTTATAAAATGGGTGGTCCGCGGGATCGACTTTAGATTGATAGGATAGAAATATAATAGTCTTTCCATCAGGGGAGAAATGCGGGAACCAATTTTGAAAATCATCGTCCGTAATTTGTTCCTGGTTGCTTCCATCGGGTGTCATTCTCCATATTTCCATCGAACCTGTTCTTGTAGAATTGAAATATATGAATTGTCCGTCAGGACTATATTCAGGACCATCATCAAGAGTTTCTTTATGTGTCAATTGGATTTCACTGCCACTTCCGTCTGACCGAATTTTATAAATATTATATATTTCATTTCTACCGCCGGTATAGGTCAACCATTTGCCATCAGGAGACCAGCCATGCAAATAACTTGGTCCCACTGGTGTAATTCTTTTAGGGATACCACCTTCGGTGTTTACGGTATAGATCAGTGATCGGTATTCTTCCTCACCGCTGGAGCTGCTCAAACCTAATATTTTACCATCAGGAGATAGGACATGGTCATTATTATTCCGAATTACAAAATCAGTATTTAGAATTTTGGGTGTTTTATTCGCTATATCAAAATTATAAATGTGTCCTTCACTGTTGTAAATTAATTGTTTACCATCAGCAGTCCAATTTGGTGCCTGTATTGAGTTAGGGACAGAATAAATGATCTCTCGATGGCCTGTTGCGATATCCATTAGCTCTAAATGACTACCGATGTAATCCCTATATGGTTGAAAACCTTCAGGAGCGGGCAGGACGATACGCACATTGGTAAAAATGGCTTTTTCGACAACATCCGCATTATGAGCACAGATAAACAGACCGGCATATAGCTGATCCGGAAAATCAAAATCCGGAACCTCGACGGTCCAGAAGGGATTGCCATATTTGGCAACACTTAGGAAAAAACTTCGTCCGCGCCTTTCTATCTGAATGATATCGGGCATTCTGATGGGTGATTTGACCTCTTCTATGTTACCGCCATTCTTTTTGCGGTATTGAATCGCAGTAAGGCCGTCACCATGGACGGTGGCACAAACCATCGCCGCACTTGTGTCAAGACTGGTACGGATCATCCATCCAAACTTGCGGTGAGGATCAAGTCCTTCACCAACAAGCCTGGCCCTGGTCCGCAAAATGTATTCACCGGAAAGTTTTTTATAAGCGTAATGAAACTCGTCCTTATCAAACCAAATATTGGCACCGGCTCCTGAAAGTTCATAAGACTGAGTACCCGGATTATAAGTGGTATTACCCTTATGAAGTACGGGTCCTACATCCGTCGCGTGATCGAACAAACCTATTTGGTTTTGGGCCAGGGAAGTTGTCAAAATGCATGCGAAAATGCTCATTAGAACGACAGGACAGTTCATTGGCTTAGAATTTACTTTTTCTTGAACTTTAGAAGATGTGTGATATGGCCACGAAAACTATCTCATAATAGCTATTTATATTCAATTGCGCAATCGATTGTGCAAATATCGGCATTGAGTTACTAGATTTCGTTTGGGGGCAATGTCAGTTCATATGACTTTGTTTTAGAATTCCTGCCAAGTGTTATATTGTACAAAAAGAGCCTGACGGTCTTTCGATTCTATCTTCTTCTGTCAGAAGAAGCCCTGATTACCAGGTTGGTTTCCAAAGAGAGACTTACAGCGGAATCATGTGCCTGACTCTTGCCATTAAGAAGAGAAATGACCTGATTGACAGCCTCCATGCCCATGCTGCTTGCCGGATGAGTTATAGATGAAAGTTGAGGGCTGATGACGGTGCATATTGGATCGTCATTAAAGCCAATAATCGCCAAATCTTCAGGTATTCGGATATTTTTCTCCTGGGCATACTTTATAGCACTTATAGCTGAGGTATCATTGGCACAAAAAATCCCGTCTGGTGGGTTTTCAAGACTGAATATTTGCTCAGATAACCGTGTGCCTTCTTCAGCGCTTAGATGTTGTGCCTGCAGGTTGAGTCTTTCATCGATGTCGAGACCTGCATTTTTTAATGCTGATAGATAGCCTAGTCTTCGATCTTGATAAATTATTTGATTACTGCTACCGCCAAAATGGGCGATACGCGTACATCCTTGAGCAATAAGATGAGCAGTAGCATCAAATGCAGCTTTAAAATTATTGATTTGAACTTTGATACAATTCCCGAGATTCGGTATTCGGTCAACAAAGACAACAGGTATATCATTCTCCTGGATCAGCTCGAAATGACTGTAATCAGTTGTCTCCATTGCCAGCGAGATAATAAGTGCCGATATTCTTGTATCGTATAATGTCTGGATATTTTCTTTCTCCTGATCAGAGCTATCATGTGATTGAGCAATGATGACCTGGTAACCTGAGCCCCTGGCGGCATTTTCTATTCCAGAAATCAACGATGATATAAAAGGTCGATTGATCCAGGGCACGAGTATACCAATTGTTCTGGATGTATTGGTTCTCAATGAAGAAGCCATTCGGTTCGGACGATAACCCCACTCTTTGGCTAATTTTTTTACTGCCTTGCGTGTTTTTTTTCCGATTCCTTCTTGTTCATTTAACGCCCTTGATACTGTTGATGCAGAGACTTTTAACTCTTCCGCTAAGTCATGAATTGTTACAGCTTTGGCTTTGTTTTTTTTCATCTAAAATCTTCAATTCCTTATCAATCTTATGAAGTCGAATATTCTAAAAAGTGATTGATCATGTCGTTTATGCAATCGATTGTGCAAAATACATTATTTTAGCCCATAATAAACTTGGATTAAGATGATTTATTTTAAAAGGAAAGAGTGTGCAGCTAATAATTAGATCTTTTTTTAGCATGCATTTTGAAATCTGTTTTTATTGAATGACTCAGATGAAAGCACAGCGAAAAAGCATCATTTCCGAATCGTGAAAAAAAGATCAACTTTTAAAAATACAGATATGTTCAGGGTATTATTTTGGGTACTAATTTTCAATGTGGGGATGACCCATCTCCTGCAAGCTGATGATGGATACCGGTTGTGGCTGAGATATGATCTGATTGAAGG
>JAJCYJ010000298.1 GCA_029262975.1 Saprospiraceae bacterium | reverse complement strand
TCCAGACGCTAAAGCCTGTCCACAGCCATAAGAAGGATTACCTAATCCTTCTTCGCGTTCGAATTATCTGCTTCAGTGTTCTCTTTAGCAGGTGTATCTCCATCAGCAGACACAGCATCTTCACTTACTTGGATAGCATCTATTGCTTCTTCCTCTGCCTTTTCCGGGGATGTGGCCTCTTTTTCTGTTTCAGGTGCTTCGACCTTAGCTGCTGGTACCGCTGCATCAGGTGCGCTTGCTTCTGCTTCAGTCGCAGTTACTTCTGCTTCAGGTGTAGTTGCTTCTTCTTCAGGTGTAGTTGCTTCTTCTTCAGGCGTAGTTGCTTCTGCTTCAGGTGTAGTTGCTTCTGCTTCAGGCGTAGTTGCTTCGACTTCGGCTGTAGCTTCTGTTTCCGATTCAGGTGTTTGAGCTTCAGCTGATGGTGCTTTTGTCTCTACCTTCGGTTCTTCACTCGCAGGCTTTTCTTGAAAATCAGTCAAGGCATCAGTTGCAGCTGTTTCTTCTACATATTTCTTTTTAACAGATCCTGAAACATGTTTTAAGAAGTTCTTTCTCTCTTCTTTAGTTTGCTCAATTCTTGCTAAAATTTTAGTTTCTTTATCTTCCACGAAGCCATCGAAAAGTTTATCTGCTTCTTCCTGGCTTAACGCCCCTTTATCTACTCCACGCTGCAGGTGTTTTTTGTAAAGCACTCCTTTAAACCTCAATATTGATCTTGCAGTTTCTGTTGGCTGAGCACCTTTCATAAGCCATTCAAAGGCTCTTTCCCTATCTAACTCGATAGTCGCTGGTTTGGTCATTGGATTATAACTTCCGATACGCTCTATAAACTTACCATCTCTGGGTGCACGAGCATCAGCAACAATGATGTGGTAATAAGGTTGCTTCCTTCGGCCCCTACGGGCCAATCTAATTTTTACTGGCATTTTTTTAATAATTTAATTGGATAAACCATACCCCGATAAGTCATTATTGACCACGGGGATTATAAGCGAGGGCAAAAGTACAATAATTCTTTTCATCATACTATAGTTCTTCAACTCCGTTAATAATCGTATCCCTTATCGCTATAAATAGAAATTCGTACGACCTAATTCTGGTGAGTAGGATGAGACTATCTGACTGGCTGTCAGCAATCTTGTATTCGACGGGATTCACCCCTAACTGTCGAAAGCCATCATTGGTGAGTACATACTCATATTCTTTCTCACCGGAAAAAATATTCGTGCTAAAAGTAGATTCGTCAATAAAATCAAAGTACCCATCTTCGAGTGTCTTGGTTTCTTTCCCATTTCTGGCAGCGCTGACCACGATCCATTTACCCAATAATCTATCCTCGGACAATTCGTCTCCAAAACAAGAAAAGCACAGTATGGCGCATACTGCTAAAAATAAACTTAGTCTTTTGAATTGAAAATGAGAAGACTTATAAGCAAATATCGATGACGATATCTCCAGCATGAGTTACTTACTGAACTTTCGCTCTTTGATTTTAGCTTTCTTCCCAACGAGATCTCTTAGATAAAATAATTTTGATCTCCTAACTTTTCCTCTTTTGTGCACCTCGACTCCAACTATGGCCGGAGAGCTAAGTGGAAAGATTCGCTCTACACCGATATTCCCGGACATTTTTCTTACCGTAAAAGTCTTCGTAGCACCATGGCCTTTGATTTGGAGCACATCTCCTTTATAAATTTGTATTCTCTCCTTTGCTCCTTCGACGATTTTATAACTCACCGAAATGTTGTCCCCTGCCTTAAAATTAGGGAAATCAAGTTTCTTAGCAACCTCGTCCTGTACAAATTTTATAGCGTCCATTATATCCTGATTTGAAAATGACCGCAAAGATATATTTATCTTCCGAATCTTTCATATTATTTTTTGTTTAATATGATCTGATCAATAGTCATGTGATAAAAGTGTGTTTTAACCTGATCCATTATTGTGTTTGAACACAATTAAAACCAGCATTCTGTACTAATTCTACATATTCATCGAGATTGTTTACATCCAAATTGTCCCGTGCGGCCCCGTGCTTTATAGTTGCTCGTACAGACATCCACTTCTGTAGCATTCAATGTACATCTAAAACAGCGTTCATCCTCTCCGCAAGAAAGAAGAAAAAACATCGCACTAAAAACAAAAAAAAAGAAGACTTTATTACTCATTAAAGAAAGTCAATAGCTGGTTATCGAATCAAAGTGGCAATACCTCGAGTTTCTCTTTCGCCAAATTTTGGAACTTTGTATGTACTAAGGTATGTATAAACACCAACTGGCAATAATTGGCCTGAATTATTTAATTTCCCATTCCAGCCTTCGAGAGGATCTCTTGTATGAAAGATCACTTTACCCCACCTGTCAAATATCATCAATTCAAATTCTGAGATAAGGCTGAATTCCCCAACTCCTCGAAATAAATCATTGGATCCATCACCATCAGGTGTAAAAGCATTGGGGTATACGAGGTCTACAATCGGTGCAATATAAATCTGCTTGCTCAATGTATCTATACAACCGGTAGCATCTGTTACCCTTAAGCTAACTGTATATAATCCTGTGTCGCGATAAGTATGCACTGGCATACTTTCTAAACTTACATCACCGTCTCCAAAACTCCAGACAAAATCTCCCGGAACATCTGTCCTTCCAGTAAAAGTCACTACATTTTCAAGAATCGTAGGTTTGGGAGGGCTGTAGTCAAAGTCCAAAGAGAATCCGTCCCTTATTTCTACAAAATTATTGAAAGTCTGTGTTGAAGTACATCCGGAAGGTGATGTCACTGACAACTTAATTGTGAACTCTCCTGCTTCTGTATATGTATGAGTAGGACTTAAGGCTGTTCGTTCAGGACCGGAAGATCCATCTCCAAAATCCCATAATAAGTCGTACGTGCTATCAATCGGTTCTGATATGTTGTCAAATGTAATAGTCCCGGGCGTACAGGTAATATAAAAGTTTGGTAAAATAGCCAACTCATCTGGGATAGGTGTATAAAAAAAATCTTGTGCCAAAGAATCAACACAGCCGTTGTTATCAACAACTCTTAATTCTACTTCTTTTAATCCTGGTTCTCGGAAGAAATGTGTTGGATTTTGGCTTCGAGAAATATTTCCATCACCATAATC
>JAJCYJ010000297.1 GCA_029262975.1 Saprospiraceae bacterium | reverse complement strand
TTCTCTTCCGAGGGCTGGGCAAGAACGCATTGTGATTATAAGTCCTACTTTCTTCCTTAGTTTAGGATGGAGCCAATGAAAGAAATGAAGTGTTAGCGGTTTTGTATATTACTCTGCAAGTTCTAACCAAATTAGAATTATAAATAATCGTCCCTCCTGGTTTAAGGGTGGTTTTGAATGGTAATGTTCTATGTGGTCAGAAAGCAGGTGTCCGGGTGGTTGTTGTGCTTGATTGGTCGTTGTGTCTCTTGATGAGCCCTCTAATGTCGTGGTGGGAGATTGAGGGCTAAAACGGGGCAATCCGGTGATTGCTCTTTCACAGCCGAAGATGGTGAGAGAGAGGAGCCAAAAGATTGAATATTCCTTAGAACAGGTTCCATCTGTGCAGAAGTATTCGGCTGTTAATATTGTGGTGCAGACTTTGGGAAAGCCTGCTGACGCCTGGTCAAAGCCCTCAGGAACTGGAAAAATGATTGGTCAGGGTAAAAGATGATGCGCTGTCTAACATTGGATACAACGATCATACCGCGATATAGTAGATTATTTTCATGGTATTCTGCAAAATATTAGATTACGGTTATCTTTAGGTCGTACGGTGGTCGCGGCACGCCGTGTATCCGAGACGTTGTGCTTCATTAAAAAAAACCGATGATAAAACTCTTTAGAACAATCAGACAAAAATTACTCTCTGAAAACAAGTTCAGCAAATATCTGCTTTATGCTATTGGAGAAATAGTGCTTGTGGTGGTTGGTATTTTGATTGCATTACAGATTAATAATTGGAATGAAAACAAATTGCATAACCAAAAGGTCAAAGCTCATTTAATTAATCTAATTCAAGATTTAAAACGTGATGCGGATTATCTTAGTAGTATGTTTTCCTGTCATAGTTTCAAATATCATTCTATGCAATATCTCTTAAATTTGGAAGGAACAAATCCATATGACCCTGTGTCTGATGATAAAAATGACATACACCCATTTCAATTCAACTATATTTGGGAAAAGGAAATACCTAAAGGTTACAGTTTGGAATTCATTCAATTGGCATATTTGTGGAGTCATAAAGAAGTAATACATCCAGCCACAGAAACTACAGTAGATGAACTAAAAAGTACTGGAATGTTTTCTAAAATCAGCCCCGAATTAAAGACAGGAATTCATAGTTATTATGGGGATTTCAAAAATGCCTTTAATGGTAAAGTACAAATATTATCAATGGATTGGCAAGCATCTTTAGCAGAGGATGGGTTTATCACGACTGATATTTATAAATTGCCTGATCCATTAAGCATTATAAAAAATAATCCTGAAAGAATTGGTTTAATTAAGCGTATGACAAGAGAGTCCGGCTGGATTCTTAAAAGAATGATTTATTTAAAGAGTAAAAATGAAGAATTAATACAACAAATAGAAAAGGAAATAGAAGTACTATAGCCATTTCAACCAATAAATGCATCCCTCCAAAAAAACGAAAGCACAACAAAGTGTAAAATGCTCATAGTGGCTAAGCGCCACTACGTCATTTACACAAACCGTTATCTATGATGAAGAAACAAAAAAAATGAAAATTGAACAGAAAAGATATCCAACTATAAAACGATTCGAATTAGGAGCTAAGAGAGTTGAGGTATTCGACAAGTCAATAAGTGAAGAATTAGAATATTCTATTGACTACTTGGAATTAGGGAATAGTATTGTAAAGAAAAAAGGGACACAAGGAAGAAATGCTGAAATTTTTCTACTTGCGTTTTTTGGTCTTGAATTCGGCATGTTGATTTACACTTTAATAACAGATCCAAAATCAAACATGGTAGCATTTTGGGTCTTTGCGAGTGCCATATTTTTGGGAATTTACTTTTTGGCAAGATTTAGCAGAAAAAAGAACTTGATCTATATTACAGGAGGTACCAAGTCTCTTGAACTATACCAAGATAGACCAGACACTGATACGGCAAACAAATTTATTAGTGAACTTCAAAATAGAATCAAAAAAGCATATAAAACTGAATATTTGAGATTTGACGAATCTGCACCATTTGAGGCAAAGAAATATCAAGTCGATTGGCTTAATAGAATAAATGTATTAACAGACAAAGAGGCGAAGGAATTGTTAGATGAATATGGAAAGGGCACCACACCAAACATTGGTTTCAAAACAGGAAATGAATCACCATAGATAACAAGCGACGATCACGATCATGCTTCCTTCGTCAGCACGACGGATGTCGCCGATACGTTAGCGGCAAGCAGAAAAACGAAATGCAATTAAAGAAAATCACAGACAAGGGAAAGACAGGAAACTTCTATATTGGAAAGTCCGAAATTCTGACGATAAGTTGGAATAACGGAGCGAATCCCGACTTTTTTGCATTTGGTGAATCAAGAGTACTTCGACAAGTTGACAAAGAATATTTTGCCAAACAGACAGTTGGAGAAAACTATAAACTAATTGAAGAACAACTTCCGTCCAGTATAGAAAGTTATCAATCGACAAAAGACGAGAAGGGAAATCAATACTTCTGTTTTTACCAAGAAGGAATAATTCACGGATTTGACAAAAACGCTAAAAAAACACTTGAATGGGGAGCTGATGAAATAGGACAAGGACACCCCATTTACGATATTGACTATCAATTTCCAGATTTTCTTTGGCTTGCATTTCCGACAGGACAGACAGTTGCTCAAGTTTCAATTTCCAAACAAAAAGAAACGTTTAAAATCGGAGAATACACTTGGGAAGATAAGTACGACCCTTTGAGCTATCCCGAGAGTTTGTTTGTAAAGGGGAAATTCGTTTACATCCCGAATATGGGAAATAACAAGTTATTCGGATTTGACAATGAAACTAAGGAACTCAAACTAATTGAAACTTTTGAAGAGAAACTGTGGCAATACGAAGAGACTGACTTGGGGACTTTTATCGTAACTGACACAGGAATTTATGAAATTGAAAAATAAAAAAGCCAGCCGCTAACAATTAGTGACAAATGACCAGTGGGTGCAGGGTCAGCCCACGGCATTTTCGCTGATGTTGTGCTAAACACAGATTTCAGCACTGTGTAAATTCAATGACAACATTTAGGGAAGCAAGAGTACAGGAGTCTCATTGTTATTTGTTCTAAAAAGGATTTGATCTTTTTCAAGAGTCATATTTCTAATTTCAATTGTAATTGTGGGCGTGTTTTTGGAAAAAATTCTGGTTTGGACATAGCTATTTTCTTTCGATTAAGATCGAGGTTCATAATATCATGACTTTCCTGTCTTTTGCAATAAATCTCAATGGGGGACGGCAAGGCGAACCTCTTATTGAGGGCAGCTTAGCGATAATTACCATTTCTCCTTGGCCGCAACAAGGACATGTATAAGGATCTTTGCCAGTACTCATTTTTATAAACTCCCTGTTAGTCATCTTCTTTTTTGGAGGCGGACTTGGTACTCCAAGACTTTTTCTTGCCTTCGCTAAATCTGTTTTCTTAGATCTGGAAGAAAGGATTCCAAAGTGGCGGATTTTTACAAATCCTTTTGGCAAGATATGCTCCGAAAATAGTCTTATAAAATCAGTGCCCTTTATTGTTTTTAACTTTGACTTTTTCAATTTACGGTCCAGATATCGAAAAGTGACATGAGTTTGGGTAATCTTTAATATTCTGAAATTGCTGATACAAATTTTATGTGTGTATCTGCCAAGATATTCCAACACTTGATCTGGTCCACCAAAAGCTTTTTTGGCATAAACAACCCATTCCTTTTTATACAATTCATTCTTGACCTGGCCATACTGTACGATCATGTAATTAGACATATTGAGTTTTCCGGCCTTTTTCAATTTGTGCAATCCAGACACCAATTTACCTCTGAACAATCTTGACATAGGCTTGACTGGAAAGAGAAAGTTCCCTTTCGATTTGGCATGTTTCCAGGCACCACTTTTAGTGAGCCCCCCAGCCGGTATAATACAATGTACATGAGGATGATATGTCATCCGTTGTGTCCAAGTGTGGAGTACGCAAATGCCTCCCAGCTTGCCATCAATACCTTGTTTTGGATCGAGCCCAAAAGTTAGGAGCGTTTCTTTTACACATCGAAATAGCAAATCATACAGCAGTTTTTTGTTGTACCTAAAGAAGACATATAACTCACTGGGAATTGTAAAAACGCAGTGAAAATACTTCACCGGTAGCAGATCATATTGGCGATCATAAATCCACTTTTCTTTATTTACTCCTTGACAAGTGGGACAATTACGATTGCCACAAGAATTGTAATGAAAGCGAGCATAATGACAATTATCACATCGCTCCTTATGTCCGCCAAGTGCTGCAGTTTTGCATACACTGAGCAATTTTAATGTGGACCGTTGATGTCCAGAAAGTCCTCTATCTGCTTCTGCTTCTGGTAAAAACCGTTGTATGATTTGCGCTATCTCATACTTTTGCTTTTGTTGCACCTTCCCAAATGTCTAATGGGCTAAAATCAGGTGTATGAGGCTTTTGACTGACTTGAAGATAGATCAGCGTTGTATTGAGCGAACTATGACCTAATAATTCTTGTAACCGCTTAATGTACATTCCATGTTCAAGACAGTGTGTGGCGAAACAATGACGCAAGACATGCATCGTAACATCCTTGGTGATACCACTTCGTTTTCGGACCTGCCCGCCCGATAGGTTAGCTATCGGTTCCTTCACTAAATTGTCTCTGACAATTTTCTTGCAGACAGTTCAGTCTTATTGCATGACGAATAGCCGCTTCACTTATTTTTTGTCCTTTCTTGCGACCATTGAAGAGGTACACTTTAGGTCGATACTTCTTGAAATACAATCGTAATTCTTGAAGGACAGAATTGCTCAATACAGTATATCGATCTTTCTTTCCTTTGCCTTTATTGATCCTCAAACGCATCTTGCCGTCTTGCGTTTCAATATCATGCAATTTTAGATTGATCACTTCGCTGCGTCGAAGCCCAGCCGAATAAATGAGTCTGAACATCACCCGGTGTTTATCATTATTACAAGAGTTAAAAAGGAGATTTAAATCTTCCCGACTTAGTATTTTAGGAAGACTTGGATGTTCTTTTGGATATGGAATTTTACTGGCGAAATCTTCATCATCAAGCATCTGTGTCCAGTAATATCGAAGACCAGCAACATACATTTTGTTGGTACGCCAATTGACCTGACGTTCTTCCTTGCAGTAAACCAAAAAGTCAAGAACTTCGTCAATATCCATGTCGCGAGGATGTACCATATCATGAAATCGAACCAGACGTTCAACTGATCTAACATAAGAGGTGATTGTCTTTTCTGACTTTTCTTCCACTTTCATACGATTGATTAGCGGCATTGTGATGGACAATACATCAGTAGTTTGTACATTTGAATGAGCCTGTACGGGGCTCTTTTTTGATCTTACCATGTTAAATTATTATTAGATTATAAAAAAGACATGGTAAGATTTTTACAGCGGATTGGAAAGCTACACCGATAGGTGTTTAGTTCAACAAGTGGTCATGACAGCATATCTGCTTCCTTCGTCGCAGAGACGCAGCATACCACAGATACGTTAGCAACAATAAAAGTTAAAATGAAAAACATTCTCTTATTTATAGCACTAACCCTTTCAATTGAGGGTTTTAGCCAAGTTGACAAGTACAAAGACCAATTTAGACCAGGGAATTATACATCCAAAGATAGTTCCATTCATCATGGTTGGTTAAAAGTATACTTGACACAAAAAGAAAAACTAAAATACAAATCTAACCTTGATTCTCAGACAACTAAATTGTCATCCAAAGACATAATTGGTTTTCAAATTGACTCAACCCATTACCAGTCATTAAAGAATATAAA
>JAJCYJ010000296.1 GCA_029262975.1 Saprospiraceae bacterium | reverse complement strand
GTAAAAGTCCAGGAAAGAATACATGTCGAAGTACCATTGATAGAAGAAATTGAAAATCAGTTTTCATCAACTATAGAGTGTTAAGATATGGCATCCATCATCTATAAACGATTTTTTGAAATTCGCATTCTGCATGATTACTTTCTTTCATCGAACAATACTTCTTTCTTCAAAAACAGTCTGTCAGATCAAGACAGACTCGATATTCTAAAAAATAAACTGGCACACAAACATTTGGACTTAACCAGAGACCTGGAGATAAAGCCAGATGAGAAAAGCGAAAGGTTATTAAAAAATCAAAGAATCAGATTTGCCCGTACTGCTCTGGGACTCCTGTGTTATATAGAAGTAAAAAGGGAACAATTAAACGATGATACAATCGTATATCGCCCCCTGATTCCGATAGATAATAAATTGAAATTAACTTTTACCATTACTCTGAAAAATCCATTGTTTTCTAATTTTACCTTAGGGAGAATGAAGCCAAGGATTCCAGCTATATACCATTTAGACAATTTAAACGATAGCGGTAATAAAAATTTCCCTTCACTTTCTTTACCAGTCGAAGATTTTACAAATGAAAAACACTTCGAAATGGGAGAACTATCTATGATCGGTGGAATATTAAAAGAAGCAATCATTGAAAATACGAACCCCGGTGATTGGCAAAATATAGAAGGGAGTGGATTTGTTTCTGACCGAGACCGTCGAGTGATATCAAGAAAGTTCACATATAGTTTTACAACTAATCCAGGATTAAAGGAAGCAGAATTTATACTTTCTGATGACAGTGCCACTGATATAAAGTCAATCCCCCTAACCGGGACAACAATATTACAATCGGTCCAACTCGATTTTGAAAAAGATAATACTGAAACCGAAATTCCTCCGGGCAATTATCAGTTACGAGTCACGGATGGTACCGATGTAATTGATATAAAAGAACTCTATCTCAACGATGACCTATACAGTGGTGGGTTGTATGGTATTTTTGAGATCACGCCCATTACACCTGATGCTGATTTTCAATTAATAAGACCAGATGGATTTCTAGTACAGAGAACCCCACCCATTGGTAATGAAATTTCATATCCCATATTCGAAATGAGATGTCGTAGCAGGATTTCATATTGGCGATACAAGTCAGATCAACCAATTAATCCTGCCCCCACGGATCTGGACATTGTACCTGGTTCAGCTGACAGAATATTGGTTTCAGAACAGCCAAGAGTGCTTTCTTTAGCGGTTTCAGGTCTCCCTCTTGACCCACCGGAAGCATCCTCATAATTTCCGTACCCAAATCCTAAACCTACTCCTTTAAGATATGATACAGACGGTAAGATTTATTCTGATATATATATAAACAGTGCTAACAGATTAATAAATAATTGATTTTGATTCATTATAAAATAATTACAAATGAATAATTTTAAAACTCCTGGTGTTTATGTCCAGGAAATTACAAAATTCCCTCCCTCCATCGCTGCTGTGGAAACAGCCATTCCGGCATTCATCGGATATACAGAAATAGCCAAGCTCAAAGTAGACAACGATTTAATAAATACGCCACATCGTATAAAGTCCTCCTTTGATTATTTAAGGTTTTTTGGAGAAGGTCAAATTGAAGGTGGCATCACATTTACAGTTGATACCACTCAGACTCCGGTTCAGATTTTAACCTCAATTGCCAATCCATCCAAATATCAATTGTATCATGCTATACAGGCATTTTTTAATAATGGTGGAGGGCCATGTTATATTATTTCGGTCGGTAATTACACCGATGATGCAGGAGTTGTGGATAAGTCCAAATTAGAAATAGGTCTAGAAGAGGCAGGAAAAATTGATGAAATTACACTGAATGTATTTCCTGATGGTCAGGGATTAACAACTGCAGCAGCGTATTACGACCTACAAAAACAATCCATTGATCAATGTGTGGACCTCCAGGATAGATTTGCAGTAATGGACGTGTGGGCCCATAATGATATTGCGATAGACGATATCCAGGTGTTGAGAAATACACTTTCAGGTCCTGTTGATATCCTAAAATATGGTGCAGCTTATTATCCTCAATTGGAAATGCTCTTAAGCTATAGATTTGATAAAGCTACAGTTAATGGAACTCTTGATGGAAGTGCAAAGACTTTAGCTGAACTTGAAACAGAACGTAACGACATATATAATCAAGTCAAAAATAAAATCGAAAATGAGTTGCCTGTCATCATGCAACCTTCCGGCGCTATTGTAGGAATATATGCGAATGTAGATAATGCAAGGGGCGTATGGAAAGCACCCGCTAATATCAATATTGATGGCGCTATTCGACCGCTTGTAAAAATTACAGATAATGACCAGCAAGATATCAATGTCGATACGACAGGAGGCAAATCTGTAAATGCAATCAGAACTTTTATAGGTCGCGGAGCCGCCATGGTCTGGGGTGCAAGAACATTGGCAGGGAATGACAACGAATGGAGATACGTATCTGTCAGAAGATTTTTCAATATGGTCGAAGAATCTACTAAAAAAGCCACCGTACAATTTGTATTCGAACCGAATGATATTAATACATGGACAAGAGTGAAGTCAATGATTGAGAACTTCCTGATCCAGCAATGGAAAGCAGGTGCTCTGATGGGAACCACTCCCGAACAAGCCTTTTATGTAAAAATCGGACTTAACGAAACAATGACTGAAGTGGATATTTGGGAAGGCAGAATGATTGTAGAAATTGGTATGGCTGTAGTACGCCCAGCTGAATTCATCATACTAAAATTCAGCCACAAAATGCTGGAAGAAAACTGATCCAAATTCTTTAATTAATTAAATCTAAACTAATGGCTAAATCGCCCTCATCAGAAACAACCAGTCCTACACAGGAAACCATAGATAATTGCAAAAAAGTACTATGCTTAGAAAAAGTGGCTAATCAAAGCATCACGGATGCCAAATGTATCGACTACGAACGTGGTAAAAAAGATAAACAGTACAAAATATGCTGCCTTGTTAAAGCCAAAGAAACCAATTGTGAATATTGGAATCTCGATTTTCACGTTGGTGTCGGCGCCATCAAGGAAGCATCTCTGATCGATGACATGATTAAGGGATTGGAAGAAAAAAATACCACGCTTTTAAATTTGTACAAAGAAACTGTAAAATCAATTAAAGATGTGAAGACCAAACTGGATGCAGCATGTGATGAAGCATGTAAACTTGAACGCTGTATAGAAGAGGAAAAAACTTGCAATAAAGATCTCTACAATTCACTGAATAAAATAGATGGTATTTGGGAAACAGTAAATGGTATTAAAGATCACGCTGATCGATGCTGCAAATCAATAGGAGAAACCTTTAATAAATCAGTAGATATAGCTGGAATTATAACATTTACAAACATCAGTAGCCTATCTGCTTTCGGCAAGAATCTAAAAGATCTCATGGCAGAGTTTAGAAGTGACATCGATAAAAATGTCACCTCAAGCAAAACAGAAGTTGAAAAATCCCAAAAAGAACTTACAGAATCGATCAACAGCCTTACTGTTACAAAGTATGAGAAATGTGATGCCATATCAGACACAGTTGCGGCATGTCACATATTAGATTTTGTATGCAATCCTGATTGTGAAAATTGTGAAAGAGACCTGGAATGTCTGTGTTGTGATGTCCCAACTTATCCTGGAGGAGGTGACAAAGACCCATGTGAAGACCCCTGTGCTCCAGGTTCAAAAGATACGGGAGGAAAAGGTGACAATAAGGCATGGGAGATAAATTAATGAGCCAGGATTATAAATCATATTTATAAAAATTAAACAAAAAGTAATGAGTAAATCTATAACAGACAATCAAAATAACGATCAGGATTGTCTTTCAACCTGGAAAGAAGAACTTAGAAAGACTTCCAATGCTTTAAAAATAGAACAAGCCAAGTCTGATAAGGCTCAAATTACATATGCCAATGCTTCCGTCTGGGAATCCAAACTTAAAAGCTACTGGACTAACATTCAGAAATCCAATGAGATTGGCATCAAAATTAGTGATGAACTTAAGAGTTTCAAAAAACACACGGATATAGTATGCCAAAAGACTGATTGCTCTGTGCAAGCTTTGGAATTAATTTTTTGTCTTATTAAAGAATTCTTTGAATGTACCGATGACTTAAAAGAAAAAGTTTCAGATCTACAAAAACAGATAGAATGCAGAAATGAACCGGGACTTAATCCACAGTCTTCGAAAGTTCTGCAATGTCTCAAGAACTTTTCGGATAAGCTAGACCTGGCGATAGCTGGTCAACAGGAGCTCATAAAAATGGTCATAAATGTAGTAAAATGTGCTATACAAATACACGAGTCCATTTGCTCAACACCGTGTGGCCTAAGAGAATTATTAGTTAAGCTGATTGATATTTTCGAAGGATGTGGTGACCAAGAAGAAGTTCAAGTCAGTTCTAAGAAAGGTCATAAGCATGAAGATCATCACAAAGATGAAGATCCAGAATGTGGGCCAGATAATTCATGTAATGCCAAATTAGAACCAGTACCTGTAATGCCAATAAGTGACGATCCATACTATACAGGTACCGAGGACCAGTACAACAAAGCCAAATCAGAAAAAGAAACCTATAAAAAGGAAGCTGATGAAGCAAAAGAAAAGACAGAAACCCTCGCGTCTTTTAAAAAGAGTCTTGAAGATGCTATCGCCGCCGCAGTGGAAGCAAAAGCATGTAAATAATCAAAATATTTAAAATTAAACTTAAAATAATATACTATTATGGCTAAAGGAAAAGGAGATTATCCGGTACCAAAGTTTCATTTTCGCGTTGAATGGGGCGATAAGCTACAAATGAATTTCACAGAAGTCAGCGGTCTGGATTTCGAAACAGAAGTTATAGAATACAGACATGGGAATAGTCAAATTTATAATAAGACAAAGCAACCAGGGCTGACCAAATATGCCAACGTAACCTTAAAACGCGGCACTTTTGAAGGTGATTTTGATTATTACGATGAATGGAAAAAGACCTTTTATTTTCAGGAAGGGAATAAAACAGGAAGCAAATACAGGAGGACTGTTACTATTATGCTCCTCAATGAAAATCATGAACCCATCATCACATGGAAATTAGAAAACGCATGGCCATCTAAAGTACAGTCCACAGACTTGAAAGCAGATGCAAATGAAGTTGCCATTGAGACGATGGAATTAGTTCATGAAGGTCTAACAATATTAAAATAGTCCATGGCGGTGATTCTTGAGAATTTTCATCAAACCGTAGGATTTCATTTTGCAGTATCCTTTACAGGATTAAAAGCAAATGACAAAAGTCTTGATGCCCGGTTTCAATCGGTCAATGGACTTGATGTACAATTTGATACAGAAACATTAAAAGAAGGAGGTGAAAATCGCTTCGAACACGTACTTCCGGTGCGGAGAAAATATTCTGACCTGGTCTTAAAGCGTGGGTTAATCGCTCCAGGGAATGCAGCTGTATTAACAAAATGGTGTCTTGAAGCTTTTGATAATTTTATAGTAGTACCCACCAACCTTGAAGTACTATTATTTAATGAAGACCATAAACCTCTCATGAAATGGGAAATAATTCATGCCTGGCCAAAAAACTGGAAAATGGGAGAATTAAATGCCGAAAAAAGTGAAGTAATGATTGAGTCATTAGAATTGAATTATAATTATTTCAATTTTAAAAACCCGTGATTTATGCCTATAGAAATTAGAGAATTAATTATTAAAGCTACGATTGATAACCAGTTGAATGTCAACCAGGGATCTTCTAATACATCAGGAACGAATAGTTCTCAGGGAAGTGAGCAGTTGATAAGTATATGTGTGGAAAAAGTTTTGGAAATTATAAAATCAAAACTGGAACGATAGATGGACAATGTTACAAAAGCCAAAATAGTTGCCTACACTGATAAGGACTTCAGAACTGAAGATAAAAAAGCAGAACCGTTTATCATTCCTGTAAACCCTGAATCTTATACTCAAAATTTTCAAATAAAAGTCGAAGAAAGGGAAGGTCAGGGAAATCAGAAAACTGCCCCCAAATACGTAGCTACTGCTCCTGAAAAGTTAAGATTAGATTTTGTATTGGATGGAACAGGTACGATCGAAGGGTACACGGAGACGCAAAAAATATCGGTACATAAGCAAATTAAAAAATTTAAGGAACTGGTCTATTTTATGGATGGCGATAAGCATAGACCAAGATTCATCAAAGTCCTGTGGGGTATGATGAATTTTCAGTGTATCATCGAAAGCTTTGATATCAATTTTACCCTCTTTGATAAAAATGGGTATCCTCTTAGGGCTAAAATAAGTGCCACTTTCCTTGAATCCGTAGCCGCAGAAGAGAGGATCAGAACAGAAGGTAAAAACTCTCCGGATCTATCTCATGCCAGGGTGGTCAAAGAAGGTGACAGGTTGGATCTCATGACCTATAAAATCTATAACGATAGCAAGTATTTTCTCCAGATAGCCAAGGCGAACGGTCTGACAACTTTAAGACAAATCAAATCGGGCAGAACCATTATGTTTCCACCTTTTGACAAAACAGAAGTATGAATGCTCCCAGTACCATACCAAATAATTCGACACATGATGTCATCACTTTTGATATCCTGACTAATGGCCAATTGGTACCTGGAGAATTTGAAATTTTGTCGATTGATATATCTAAAGAAGTAAATCGTATCCCGACGGCATACATAGATATAAGAGATGGCGATGCTGCTCTGCAGACATTTGAGATAAGTAATACCGACCATTTTATTCCCGGTAAAGACATTCACATTAAGTTGGGTAGAGATGGCGAAAATGGTACTGTATTTAAAGGGATCATTACAAAGCACAGTATCAGATTCCGTGAAAATGGAACTTCATCATTGATGGTCGAATGTAAAGACCTTGCTGTCAAGATGACCATCGGTCGTCACAGCCAATATTTTGAAAACAAAAAGGATAGCGAGGTAATTGAAGATATTGTCGGTAATTATTCCGGTCTGAATACCGATGTAGAAGCAACTTCACTAGTACATAAAGAATTAGTCCAGCACCATTCTTCAGATTGGGATTTTATATTGACCAGGGCCGAATTAAATGGAAAGCTCGTCACTGTAAATGACGGTACCATAACAGTTAAAAAACCTGATACTTCTCAAGAACCCACATTGGCTTTGCAATATGGTGCTACCATGCTCGAATTTCATGCAGAAATGGATGCAAAGAATCAATACAAAAAAGTAAAGGCCCGGGCATGGGACTATGCCAATCAGCAATTATTTGAGGCAGAGACAGAAAATGCTGATTTCACTGAACATGGTAACATCTCCGGTGCTACGTTAGCAGAAACAATCAACCTGGATGAATTAGAATTACAACATAGTGGACAGGTAATTGAAGAAGAATTAAATGATTGGGCGAATGCATGTATGCTTAAAAGTCGATTGTCCAAAATCCGGGGACATGTCAAAACAATCGAAGGATTCTCTGACATTAAGCCCGGTCAATTAGTGGACTTACACGGTGTGGGAAATCGCTTTAATGGTAAGGCATATGTCTCAGCAGTCAGACATGAAATCGCGGTTGGAGCCTGGTATACTTTTATACAATTTGGATTGTCCCCGGATTGGTTCGCTTCTAAAAATGATGTGGTAGATTTTCCTGCGGCCGGGCTTACCCCCTCTATTTATGGATTACAAGTTGGCAAAGTCAATCAGTTACAGAACGACCCAGATGGTGAAGATCGGATACTCGTTAAACTTCCAACTACAGATAATACCGCGAATGGCACTTGGGCCCGAATCGCCAGCCTCGATGCAGGTGATAATCGCGGTGCCTTTTTCCGTCCTGAGATCGGTGACGAAGTTATAGTGGGATTCATCAAAGATGATCCTCGAGATGCTATTGTATTAGGCATGCTGCATAGCAGTGCCAAGCCAGCGCCAATAACTGCCCAGGATGTAAATCATGAAAAAGGCTTTACTACCAGAAGTGAAATGCATCTACTCTTCAATGATGATACCAAGACGATTACAATTGATACACCGGCGGGTAACAGCATTGTAATAGATGAAGCAAGTCAGTCTATTAAAATAACGGACCAGTCTAATAATACTGTGACAATGGAACCTTCAGGTATTACGGTTGACAGTCCGGCAGACATTAAAGTCAAGGCAGGTGCATCCATGACATTGGAAGCAGCCACCAGCCTGGATATAAAAGCAGCGAATATTTCAATTAAAGCAACCGGGCCTTTTAGTGCTGAAGGAGCTACAGCTAAATTGAAAGGACAAGGGATAACGGAAGTGACCGGATCACTTGTGAAGATTAACTAATTATAATTAATAAACATATGCCAGCAGCAGCAAGACTTACAGATTTTCATACATGTCCTCTGGTTAATCCAGGAGGATCACCCCACGTAGGAGGTCCCGTCGTAGGCCCAGGAGCGGCCAATGTACTGATCGGGGGAATGCCTGCAGCCGTTGTAGGAGATATATGCGTCTGTGCAGGTCCACCAGATACAATTGTACAAGGATCTGCAACAGTTTTAATTGGAGGTAAACCTGCAGCCAGAATGGGTGATATGACCGCACATGCAGGTGTTATAGTGCAAGGATTACCTACGGTAATGATAGGTGGTTAAAACTCAAAATTGAATCTATGAATTCTAATAACTCATTTTTAGGAAGAGGATGGTCATTTCCTCCCACATTTGACAATAGAACAAGGACGGTACAAATGGTGGAGGGAGTAGATGATATAAATGAAAGTCTTGAGATACTCTTGTCCACGAGTCTGGGAGAGCGAGTGATGCAACCTAAGTATGGTTGTAACCTGGTAGATTATCAATTTGAGCCATTAGATGTCTCACTTATAAGCTTTATTGAAAATCTTGTTGAAAAAGCAATTCTCTTTTTTGAACCAAGAGTAAAGTTGAAAAATATTGACATTACAAAACCGGAATCTTTTGATCTCATCGAAGGGAAGTTGACAATTTCAATTGACTATGAAATTATCGGTACGAACTCTCGTGAAAACTACGTCTATGACTTTTATTTAAGAGAAGCGAACCAACCCACTTAATGATTTTAGTATAGAACCATGTCTTACATATTTAATATATCACATCCGCTACTCAACGAACCTGGGACGTCGCAGCTCAGCAAGCAACTTCCTCAACTAAATCCCGAAAATGTAAAAATTGACGATCGAAGTATAACTGATCTTATTGATTTCATATACCGCTTCGGCGATATGATCACTTATTATGATGAACGATTGAATACAGATAATTGGCAAGTATTCTTTGAGTCCAGCCTGCCTTTTACATTGACAAAAATTAAAAACTTTGATAAAAAAACCATTCTTGATAATTATAATCGAATTTATAAAGTCGTAATCGACCAACCCAATAAAGAAAACTTGAGTTTGTTATTTGAGTTTCTGTTTTCGGAAATTTTAATACCACTCAATAATTATCAAAAAAGATTCGAGTTTGAAAATTCCAGTTTTAGCCAGGTTATCAATGGTCTTATTAAAAGCAATCTCCCGGAAGCACTGACTGATTTTATCCACCTCAACATTTATGCAGTTAAATATTACTGTGCTAAAAAATTTGACTTTACCCCTTTCATTTCTGACATATGGGGCCTGGAATTATTAGATCTATACTCGATCGACAGTTCTATATCCAACATTCCGGGTACTCCGGAGACAAGACTCAAAGCGATAGCAGGTAAACTCGATATCATCTTTAACAGATTTATGGGTGTGTATAACTCACTCTCGAAAAAGGCACCTTCGTATATCAATGAATCTCTTGTTCCATTACAAAAAGAACTACAAAAAAACCACGATCCACATATAGGCTTATTGTTTACTTTTCTCAGACTCTTCCAACGACTTCAAGGTGATCTTAATGGATTGAGCGACAAGCACCTTGATTATTTTTACAAACAAATTCTGAATATTAAAAATAATCCGGAAAAACCGGATCATGTACACCTGGTTATAGAATTACAAAAACAAGTCGAAGAACATTTACTGAGAAAAGGTACCTCCCTAAAGGATGGTAAAGATTTAGCCAAAAAAGACATCTTTTTTGAATTGGACCATGACCTGATTCTGGACAAAGCAAAAGTATGTGACCTTCGGACATTATATCTTAATCATGTACAAGCGAATTTCACCGATCCGGGAATAAACTGTAATGATGCCTCTGACCTATGTCGTCTTGTAGAAGGTATATATACTGCTCCGGTTGCAAATTCAGCTGATGGCATTGGAGAAGAAACAGATACACCGTCATGGCTTACATTGGGTGGCATACATAGTAAATTTACCAAAAAAGATGCCGTTCTTCCCGAAGTACACCCACCTGCTCAAATTGGCTTCGTTCTTGCATCCCCTTCTTTACTTTTAAATGAGGGGAACAGAAAAATTAAGATAAGTCTATGTTGTAATCTTGACCCTTTTTCCTGTGACGACCTACATCCCTTCGGTCCGGAGTTCGATTTATTCAGACAAGCGATAAAAAGCAAAAGGGCTTTCGATATTTTTCTTAGTGGCGAAAAAGAATGGTTAAGTATTGGACCAGATCAAATTATAAGTGCAGATCTTTTGTCACCCAATGTTGAACATATACAATGCACAAGTGGACAATTTGAGCTATATTATGAAATAGAATTAAAAGACGACTTCGCACCCATTACTTTCTACGATTCTGAATCACTAGAAGAGGATTTAGGCACTGAAATGCCAGCGGTCAAATTACTCTTAAACCCCGATTTTAAAATTACCACTCAGAGTAAAGCATATAAACCATGTTGCACAATTGAAAGGTGCATGGACCCCAAAGAAGTGCAAATATCCTTATATCATTATTTCAGAAACTTTACCGTAGTGGATGCTTGTATCACGGTAGAAGTCTGCGGCGTAAAAAACTTGATTGTTCAGAATGAAGAAAACGTTCAGGATGTAAATCAACTGATTTTACCATTCGGAGTCAGACCAAAATTAGGAGCAGAATTTTATATCGGAAGCAAAGAGATTTTCTGTAAAAATTGGCAACAGTTTAGAATAAATGCAACATGGAAAGATAAGCCCGATGATTTTACAGATTATTATAAAGAATATTTTGATGGACCTAATCCTATCCTAAATACCAGTTTCCAATATCTACCCGCTGCATTGGATGATGAACTGTGGAAATATTACAAATATGATAATGATATTCTCACTCCTCCTACTGTG
>JAJCYJ010000295.1 GCA_029262975.1 Saprospiraceae bacterium | reverse complement strand
AATCGGACAAAAGGTGGATTCTTTCTGTTTGATCGTATTGGCGAAGAATATTTTTATTTTTTCCTTTAACGCAATAGCTTGATTATCAGCAATAGTTCCCATTATGTTACTGTGTTATTATTTGATTACTTATTGTAGTATTCATTTTATCTCTATACATTAGTAACTAAAAGTAACCTAATAATTTTTCATTACCAAATCTCTCTAAATGGATATTCAGGACAAGACTCAGATAAAAGCAGCACTCAGACAGTCTTTCGGATCGATTGTCTATGCCATTAATGACATTTCAGAAGAACTATTTACACAAGCCAGGGCAGAAGGTAAATGGTCACCCGGAGAAATTCTTGGGCATCTCATTCTAAGTACAAAACCATTGAATAAAGCCTTAACAATGCCAAAACCCTTACTCCAATCTACTTTTGGAATGAACAACAGGAAAGAACGCACCTTCGATGAAGTCAGGCAGAAATATTACAGCCGCCTCGAAGAAGGTGTTAAAGCACCAGAGAATATGTCTTACAGAGGTGTAGCCGAGAAGGGAAAAGAAGCAATGATTAACTCTTTCACTGATGAATTGGGTAAGTTGCTGGTTCATGTAGATACATGGAGTGAAAAAGACCTGTCAGATTATGTGTTACCACATCCGGCGATAGGTAAACTGACGATTCGAGAGATGCTATTTTTTACACACTTTCATACAGAACATCACTGTAGACAAATGGTGCCGCAAACTGTATAAGGAGCGCAGATTGAGCATAGGATATTTATTAATTACAAGTACTTTTAAGCCATGAAAGTCTTGTCCCTTATATTCCTGCTGTCTTCCATAATAGTTTTAGTATTTTTTATTGGTTGCCGGCAAAACACACCTAAAACGCAAGCCGAAATCCCTGGTATTTATCATTATTCTGAAGGCGAAGGATCTCCAGTTATAGTCATTCACGGAGGGCCCGGACTAGGGAGTGCATATCTTGAACAACATCTTGATGAATTGAAGGCAGATCATGAAGTGATATTTTTTGATCAGCGGAATTCAGGCAGAAGTCCAATGAATTCAGACACATCCCTGATACGTTTGACTCAATTTATAATAGATATTGAATCACTCAGAAAGCACTATGGTCATCAAAAAATAGCACTATTGGGGCATTCATGGGGCGGTCTGATCGCAATGAATTATGCCCTTACATATCCTGACCAATTGAGTCACTTAATACTAATGAATAGTAATACAGCTAACTCTGAATTAAATAATCAGGCTAATACAAAACTTGCTAATCGATTTAGCGCGGACGACCTCGAAGCCAGGACACGAGTAATGCGTTCTGAAGCATTTATCAATCAAAATCCTAAAGCCTACGAAGAATTAATGGAAATTGGATTCTCTTACCAATTTTCAGATAGAAATAAGATTACGCAACTCAAACTCAGTCTCCCGGATGATTTTGGTAAAAAAAGTGAACTCCTGGCTAATCTTTATCAAGATATCGCAGACTATGATTTCACAGATCGACTGTCGGTCATCAGGGCACCTACCCTACTTCTTTATGGTCTCGATGATCCACTCACTCCTTATGCATTAAACTCTATCGGAAAGATGATACCGAATGCCACAATTAAGATCATCGAAGACGCCGGACACTTTCCCTTTATAGAAAAAAATAGGGAGACAATAGAAGCGATCAATGAATTTCTAAAATAGTAACTAATGGCCTTAACAGGAACATATGCAGGAACCTTCGAAGGCATTCCCGTCTATGAATCCCGCTATTTCGGTTATGGTCTGAATAGTGCAGGATTAGCCCTTCCCGGCATTGGGATATTCGTTGGAATCGGTACCTTTTCAAAAAAATTAGATATTCATACGGTGATGCATGAATATGGACATTTTCTCCAATTTCAGCGGACAGGATGGTTAAAATTCTATATATGTATTGGATTACCCAGTCTTCTTAGCGCATGGTTTAACTGGCACAAATCCGGACATCAAAATTATTGGACAGAAACCTGGTGTAACCACCTTTGCAAAAGCTATTTTAGTAATATAGTCTGGCCTGAAAAGCGATTTCCGTCCAGGGACATTAATGACAAAACCAAATATTGGTTAGTCAAACGGAATCTTACTTTTGAGCCTGACGACACTTTACCAAATAGTCCTGAAATTCATTCTGAATAAAGCAACCGAAAAGGTCAATTGAATTCACTTCAGACATGCCTCTTTGGTGGCGTTTCTAAGAAATTACAAGCCTTCAAATAGTTATTTTATACAGAGCGAGTTTTATATTGACTCTGACTATAGACTTCAAATGAAGTCTCAATGAACATATAGTGTAAACTACCTTACAGTACATAACGATCTCTGCCTCCAAATCTGCGACTTTCGAAATGAAGTCTGTCATATTAGAGAATAAACGATAAAACCTGAATCAGGTGTCAACTCAATATCTATCATATTTAACCTTGGTCCTCTTCCTAATAATCGGTTGTACTGACACCGAAAAGACAATAGATGATGACCTTCGTTTTGCCATTAATACGGCTTATAACTCAAAGGGCTTATCATACTATCAAATGCCACTCAGCTCTCAATTGAGTGCTATCCCTCAAGACCCACGCAATCGGCTTACAGTAAATAAGGTCTTACTTGGTCAAATGTTATTTCATGAACCGGGGTTTGGAACCTCTGGTGAGTTTTCAGATATGAAACAAACTTATTCTTGTGCATCTTGTCATCATGCTGAAGGAGGCTTTCAGGCTAACTTAGCTCAGGGCATTGGCGATGGTGGTATAGGATTTGGCGTACGCGGAGAAGGCCGGCTCGTAGATTTATTCGTCGAAAAATCAAAAGTAGATGTACAGCCTCTTCGTACACCTAGCACTATGAATATTGCTTATCAGACAAACATACTTTGGAACGGGCAATTTGGTGCAACAGCTTTGAATCGAGATACAGAATCGTTGTGGCCCGAAGAAGGCCCGGTTTCCTTTAACAAACTTGGTTATGAAGGCGTAGAAACACAAGCAATTGCCGGATTAGAAGTGCATCGACATCTGGTAAATGAATCTTCAGTTTCTGCCCTTGGATATATGGAGATGTTTGACCAAGCCTTCCCGGATATTAATGAGGAAGAAAGATATAGCAACGAGACTGCAGGCTTAGCCATCGCAGCTTATGAGCGGACTGTTCTTGCCAATAAATCTCCATTCCAACAATGGTTGAGGGGAAACGAACAAGCGATGAGTGATGATCAAAAAGAAGGGGCTCTTCTTTTCTTTTCTAAAGCTGCGTGCAATGATTGTCACAATGGTGCAAGTCTTGCTTCAATGGAATTTCACGCCATTGGTCTAAAAGATTTTAATCCAGATCAAGTCGTAAATGTTGAATCAAATGACCCTGCAAACAAAGGAAGGTCAAGTTTCACAAAGAATAGCGATGATGATTACAAATTTAAAGTTCCTCAATTATATAACTTGAAGGATTCTCCCTTTTATGGACATGGGGCATCATTTACCAGCATAAGGGATCTGATTTTGTATAAGAATCAAGCCATTTCGGAAAATGAGCGTGTCACAAAATCGACTTTATCGGAATATTTCAAGCCTCTTGATTTGAATGAAGAAGAAGTGAATCAATTGACGGACTTTGTAGAAAATGGTCTCTATGATCCATCACTTTCCAGGTATACGCCCAGGGCCTTACCATCGGGAATGTGTTTTCCTAATAATGATTGGATGTCAAGAGGTGAATTAGGTTGTGATTAGACTTATATCATAGACCTTCTAAGTGAATTTCCATAGATTCTAAAAATTTTCCCACACTTAATACGCTGGTTGGGTTCTTTATCCTATTTTTCTCGGCGCAAGAAGAATTAGGAAAGCTATGATGTACACAATATTCAATATAAAGACAAGAATTTATCTGGCAATTACAGGCATATTTCTGCTTTTAATTTCCTGTACTGAAAAGGTTTCCGACCCCGGTGAGGCCATCACATTCAATATTCCGGAAGGTTTTGAATTAGAAGATCTATATACTTCAAGTACCTCAGATCAGGGTTCCTGGGTTTCTATCACGGAAGGCCCTGATAATCAATTCTATGCTTGTGATCAATATGGCGCTATATATACTTTTCAAATGCCGGGTAAAGGCAAAAAACTAAGCTCTAAAGTTGTATCTACAGTTGATTTAAACATCGGTTTTGCACAAGGACTATTATGGGCATTTAATAGCCTGTATGTCGTTGTAGTTAAAAATCCTGATGAAGAAAAACCAGATGACCCTTCCACAGGAGTCTATCGTCTAAAAGATACGGATGGAGATGGTCTGCTGGATGAACGGACTAAAATATTAACCCTTGATGGTGAAGGTGAACATGGCCCACATACTTTAAGAGTTGCTCCTGATAGCGCATCATTATATTTTATTGCAGGCAATTTTAATACGATACCTGCCGATTTCAAGAGTCGTCTTCCTAAAAACTGGGGAGAAGACAATCTATTTCCTCCTTATCTCGATGCCAGGGGACACGCTGTAGACTTAAAAGCTCCTGGAGGCTGGTTGGCCAAAACAGATCCAGCAGGTAATGAATGGGAAATTATTGGTGCCGGCATGCGTAATCCATTCAGTTTTGGCATCAATGATCATGGTGAACTCTTTGCCTACGATGCTGACATGGAATGGGATTTTGGCATGCCATGGTATCGCCCTACACGCATCCTTCATGTAACAAGCGGAGCTGAATTCGGTTGGCGAACCGGTTCTGGTAAGTGGCCCGTAGAATATCCGGATAATCTTCCTGCCGTTGAAAATATGTCACAAGGTTCACCAACGGCTGTAATCATGGGTAGGGAATTAAAATTTCCTTCAAGGTTCAGAAGTGGATTATTTGCATGTGACTGGAGTTTCGGAACGATTTACTATGTAAATTTAGAAGAAGAAGGCAGTTCTTATCAAGGAACAAAAGAAGAATTTTTATCCGGCGTTCCCCTTCCTATATCAAATGCTATCGCTGGAAGTGATGGCAATTTGTACTTTCTAACAGGTGGAAGAAGATTGGAATCTCATTTATACAGACTTAGCTATACCGGTGGAGAAAAGACGGAAAACTATGTTTTGGCTGATAATCCGGAACCGAGAAAGTTGAGAGAACTCCGAAAGTCTCTGGAATTCTATCACGATAATGAATCACCGGAAGCAATATCGGCAGTCTGGCCATATTTGGGTCATGAAGATAGATTTATAAAATATGCTGCACGAATTGCTCTCGAACATCAACCTCAAAATCAATGGATTCAAAATCTATGGCAGGAAAGAAGTCCTGAAAAAATTCTTACCGGTTCATTGGCTTATGCCAGGAGTGACGGTGCGCTTAGTCATAAAATCCTCGAAAAACTCGAACAAGTAGACTGGACGGATTTGAATTCTTTAGATAAAATAGCGCTACTAAGAACCTATTCTCTTCTACTGATCAGACAAGGGAAACCTTCGAAGGATATTTCAGACAGAATAACTTCCAGGCTTTCGGCAATCTTTCCTTCAAGCAGTGCAGAACAGAACAGGCTGTTAAGTCAGATATTAGTCTTCCTGGATAGTCCTGATGCAGTCGCTAAATGTATTGCAATAATGGAAGAAGAGTCCAGGTCAGCAACGGCATCTCATCCAGAGATCCTATCTGATGATCAATTAGAAAGAAGCGAGATGTACGGCCCCCAGATAGCTGAAATGATCTCTCATATGCCGCCAACTGAAGGCATTCATTATGTAACCGTGCTTAGTCATGCGAAAAAAGGTTGGACTAAAGAGCTTCGGACAAAATACTTTGAATGGTTCTATAATGCTCTTGGTCAAAAAGGCGGTATGAGTTATAAGGCATTCCTGGACAATATAAGAGCGAAGGCATTGACAAATGTACCAGAAAATGAAAAAGCCTATTTTCAAAATATCTCAGGATTCTACTCGCCCACACAGGAAATGGCCAATTTACCCCAGCCTATAGGTCCGGGCAAAGCATACAACATGTATGATTTGAATGGTATAGTTCCAAGAAATGAAGAGCGGTTAAAAGAATATAAT
>JAJCYJ010000294.1 GCA_029262975.1 Saprospiraceae bacterium | reverse complement strand
CCACCTTTTAGACGGAGAACGTGATCATATTTTAAAGCCATTCTCAAAATAAGGCCATTGATATCTGCTTGTTTCAGACTATGGCTACCACATCTTTTTCCGACATATATTAATTTTGCTCCAGATTTGGCATAGTCCAGTAATGAGTTATTTGCCAGTGCATCATATAGGATTACATCTGCAGCCTGTAGGGCTTTTAGACCCTTAACTGTGATCAATTCAGGGTCTCCGGGACCTGCACCGACTATTGATATTTTTGTTCTTATCATATCAGGCATTATAATATGATGAAATGACTTCTTTGACAGCTTCTTCCAAAGGCAGCTGTGCACTTCTCGTTCTAATTACCCGGGCCAAAAATTGTTCAGCTTCTGATAAATAGATTTGAGCGAATTCTTTATTTGGTTCTGAATTATTAATAGACAAAACCATCCGTTCAAAATGAAAAGGGAGGTTCATTTTTCCACTTTCAATAATTAATTCCTGGAAGTCTGAAATAATCTTTCTCTGGGTGTTGCACTTAATATCTTCACTAAGTAATGTCGCTTTGGCACCTATAACAAAGGCTGAATACGCATAATAGATACTATCTGAATAGGAAGCATTTAGAAATCGCGTCTTCGCCAGATTGAGTTTTTCTTCAGCATCTTTTAGTATCGTTCCGATAACATCGAGAATAACACCAGCACATTCTCCTACTCCAATTGCTTGATTATAATGATGATCTTCACCCCAATCCATTAAATCACGCTCGTTGACATTACTGACATCGGCCAGCGGTTTTAGAAGCGAATAAAAATATTTTCTACCTCCAAGTCGGGTATAAAAGTGATTGAAATATTCACCCTCTTCTTTAAATTCGTCAAAATGATCGAGGACTACTCTTACAACTTCCGGAATTCTCTTTGTGGGTATTTTTATTACTTTATCCGCGATATAACTTATGCCTTTAGGATCAACTCCACCTCCTAGCACAACTTGCATCGCCGGGATAACAACAGCATCTTTCTTGATTGAGCTGCCATGAAATCCTATGTTGCCAATCATATGTTGACCACAGGCATTCATGCACCCGCTAATTTTAATTTTAATATGTTGTTCTTCTATTAAGTCCGGGTATTCGATCCGAAGCATATCTTCTAAAGCTCCTGCCAGGCCTGTACTGTTCGTAACACCGAGGTTACAAGTATCGGTCCCCGGACATGCAGTGATATCCGCGATTGAATCATAACCGGGTTCTGCAAAACCATATCCGTCAAGCATAGTAAATAATTCTGCAAGATGATCGGCATGAACGTACTTAAGTAAAATGTTTTGATTGATGGTCAGCCTGATATCATCAGCCGCGTATTTCTTTACAATCCTTGACAGATATCTCGCTTTGTCAGAGGAGATGTCTCCAAGAAAGACTTTAATAAATACACCAAAAAAACCTTTTTGCTTTTGCTCAAATGTATTGGTGACCTTCCATGACTTAAATTTTGAAGTCTGCTTGGCAATTGTGATTTTTGGGATAAAATAAAGTGGTGGTCGGACATCTTTTAATATGTCAGAATCAATTTTATATTTTTTGAATGGAAGGGCTTTGCTTTCATTTAGCACCAGCTCAAGAAAATAATCTACACCTAATTCTTTAATTAAGAACTTCAGTCTTGCTTTATGTCTTTTTTCCCGTTCGCCATGACGATCAAATACGCGAAGAGCTGCCTCCAAAAAAGGAATCACCTCATCTTCATGCAAGAATTCGAAAGCTTCCCGGGCAAATAATGCCTGTGCTCCTAATCCACCACCTACAACTACTTTAAATCCTTTTTTCCCGTTTTTTACTTGAGGAATAAATCCAAAATCATGCATAAAAGTTAATGCTGTATCGGTATTGCTTGAGGAAAAAGCCAGTTTGATTTTTCTACCCATTTCCTGGCATATAGGATTTCGCATAAAATAATGTGCGACTGCATGAGCATATGGAGCTACATCAAATAGTTCACCAGGATCGATGCCTGCTTCTGCAGATGCTGTTACGTTTCTTACAGTATTGCCACATGCTTCCCGGGCTGTAATATTCTTTTCAGAGAGTTCCGTCCAGACTGATGGGGAATCTTCTAATTTCACATAGTGTAACTGTATATCCTGACGTGTAGTTATATGCAGATTACCGGTTGCATATTTATCTGACACATCTGCTATTCGAACTAATTGTTCAGAAGTCAGACTGCCGTATGGTATCTTTATACGAAACATTTGAACTCCCAACTGGCGCTGGCCATACACACCTCTTGTCAGTCTGTAAAGTTTAAACCGCTCTTCGTCGATTAGCCCCTCGCGAAATTTATTGATACGATCTTCTAATTCCAGAATATCGATCTTGTCGGCTTCTTTTATTTCGTTATTCTCCAGTGTAATCTCCATATTTTTCAATTGACATTTAACAAAAAGAGCCCATCAAGGATATCTTGACAGGCTCTTATTTTCGTGGTTATATTATTTACATCAAGACATACCTTTCCTTTTAAAACAGCAGCAGCAACAACAAGTGATACTTGCTGAAGAGATAAAATAGTCTGTATTGATGTTATTTTGAATCACAATATATTTATCAAAAAAGCCTTTCCGAAATACTTCGAAAAGGCTAATTATATTTTGAATATAGAATTATCGAAGTGTATTGTGTTGTATTATTTACAACAGCAACAACAAGCGATATTTCTATTTGTTAATTTCACAGCGGTAAAACTATATCTATTATTTGAATAGTACAAGCATTTCTTTTTTCAATGTAATTTTTTTTCTTTAGAGCAATCATTTCACCAATACGAACACCTTTCATTCTGGGATGTTAAATTTACCTTATGCTTGTTTTGAAGTAAACTTTTTCGACTTTCTTATTTGTTGTAGTATTGTATCTTGATTAATTGAAACATCAATTTCCTATGAAAATTTTCATTAGTGTTATCGTATCGGTTTTGTTCTCGGTAAGTCTCTGTGCTCAAACAGACACTAAAGATGATCAAAAAGAGAATGTTTGGAAGACATTATCCAAAATCACGTATAAAAAAGAATACGATGAATTTCTTGGATTTAAAATTGATAAGCCTGTTTTCGCAGATCAGGTTCATGAGTTAGAAGGCAAGGAAATTATTATTAAGGGATATATTATCCCAGTAGAAGGCTATAAGAGTCATAATGAATTTATTTTCTCAGCATACCCATACAATATGTGTTTCTTTTGCGGTGGAGCAGGACCGGAGACTGTAATGGAAGTTGAAAGCAATGATGCCGTTGAGTACACGGCTGAACAAGTCATTCTTAAAGGAAAGCTTGTATTGAATGCAGATGATGTTAACCGCTTGATGTATCTACTCGTAGAAGCAACTCAGATAGAGGGATGATTTCTAACTTCATTTACTTATTTCTCTTCAGTATATCTTACCTTTCAACAGGTAAGCAAACTAAATAATTTAATTGTCGCTTATAAAGCAATTAGCTGGCGAGACCGTCATGTACGGAATTGGTCAGATCCTGCCAAGGATTTTCCACTATCTAGTCTTTAGTACTTATCTCACCTACAGACTCTCAGAATCCAGAGCCGAATATGCGATTTACCTGGACCTATATGCTTATGCATCCGTCTTGATAGTGATATTCTCTTATAGAATGGATACGGCATTTTTCAGATTTGGCAGAAATCTTGAAGAAATGGATAGTGTCTATAAGACAGCTTTTCTACCAATGATTGGGACATCGATCATTCTGGTACTATTGGGATGTACAAGTGCTGCAACTGTTGCCAATTGGCTCACTTATCCTGGCCGAGGGTATTATGTAGTTTGGTTCAGTATTATTGTCGCTCTCGATGTTCTTGCATTACTCCCTATGGCGAGATTAAGATTACAGTCAAGGGCAAAGCTATTTGTGACTTTTAAAGTAATTAATGTAGCGGTTACAATTAGCCTCGTGATGCTATTCCTTGAGATAATACCTCGATATGACGCTTCATTACTACAAAGGATTATTCCATTTGCTCAAAGTGATATAGACTTTGTCTTTTTTAGTAACATGGTCGCAAGTGGCTTAATGTTAACAGGCCTATTGTTTATTTATCCCATTCGCTTATCTCGCGTGGATTGGACACTTTGGAAGCGAATGGTACACTATGCCTGGCCACTTATTATTGTAGGTATTGCTGGAAGCATTAACCAATTTTTTGGAGTTCCTCTGCAAAAGTATTTCCTGGGAGTAAACTTTGAAATAAATAAAGATGAAGCTGCTATTTATGGTGCGGTTCAAAAAATACCGGCTCTATTGGCCATGTTTACTACGGCATATAATTATGCTGCAGAACCCTTTTTTTTTAAAAATACAGAACACAAGGATCACAAAATATTGTACGGAGATATTGCTCTTTTTTTTATTATGGTTGCGGGTATTCTTGTGCTCGCCATCTATCTTTATATCGACGTCTTTCAATATTTCATCGGGCCTACATTCAGAGACGGACTTTATCTTATACCAATCTTACTAATCTCATATCTATTTCTGGGTATCTACTATAATGTTTCTATATGGTATAAATTGAGCGATAACACTATGTATGGTGCGCTCATCGCAACAGTTGGAGCAATTATTACAATTGTTGGGAGCATCATCTTTTTACCTAAAATAGGCGTGATTGCTTCTGCTTATGCCGCGCTGGCTTGTTATTTTGTTATGGTTCTTTTAGCTCTTATAATAGGCAGGAAAAAGTATCCTATCAATTATCCTTTGGTCTCAATGTCGCGGATCATTGCTCTAATAATAGCAATTATGATGATTGGTGCTTTTTTCAGAAACGATTCTTTGGCGAATAATTTAATATATGGATCTATTCTGATAATTCTATATTTCGTTTTGTGTTATCAGCTTGAGAAAAAGCGCATCAAATCCTATTTTTAAGGAGAGTCGGTAGATGTGGGATTTAGACGGATCCTTTGATTCCTGTTTGAAAGTTCCCATACTGTATGAAAGATATGCCTTGTTCGTTTTTGCATTAACTCAAAATCGATTTTATCCGCAGTATCTGTGAGCCGATGGTAATCAGCATGAATACCATTGAAAAAGAAAATGGATGGAACACCACTTTTCGCAAAATTATAATGGTCAGATCTGAAATAGAAACGATTCGGATCTTTGGCATCGTTATACTTATAATCAAGTAACAGATGACTATACTTGTAGCTCATCTCTTCATTAATATGGTGTAAGTCCAGGCTGAGCCGATCCGAACCAATTACATAAATATAATCTTCCTTTTGACTCTCATATTCTTTGTCTTTTCTACCAACCATATCGATATTAACATCGACAACTGTATTATTAATTGGGAATAAAGGACGTTCACTATAATATTCCGAACCGAGCAAACCTTTTTCTTCGCCAGTGACCAGGAGACAAAGTACACTGCGCTTTGGACCAAGGTTCATTTTTTTTGCTGTTGCAAGAGCTTCTGCGATTTCAAGTACGGCCGAAGTGCCTGATGCATTATCATCTGCTCCATGATATATTTCTCCGCCACGTTTTCCAAGATGATCATAATGTGCTGAGACAATGACAATTTCATTTTTCAAATCTGTCCCTTCAATAAATCCCAAGATGTTCTGACCTGATAAAACTTCTCTCTTCACATCAAGTTTGGCTTCAACAGAATTTGAAACACTTACGATGAGTTTATCAGCTGATCCTGTTATCAAAGAATTCCGAAGTTGAATTATCTGTTCTCTTTGTGTACCGAGTATTTCTTCTGCAATAACGGGTGAAATAAACATTGTATTCGCACCAAATATAGAATTTGAACTCAAGTCACCTAGCTGGGTGGTTTGATTAATTAACTGACTTCGATTGTTCCTTATCAGCCCATTAAAATCGTTTGAAATGATAAGAAGAAGCCTAACACCATGCTTCTTCGCAGCTTCACTTTTGAGATGCCAATTAGTAGACCATTTGGATAGTTCTGTAGAAGCATTAACGAGTGATTGGCCATTTTTATCAATTGGCTCACCGTCAAAAACCATCAACACCTGATCTCTCGTATCTACTCCCTCGTAATCTGAATATCCGGCATCGTCTATACCATATCCCAGGAAAGTTATTTTATCTGCTTCTATATTATCTGTGACGCTAAACTGGGGAAAACCAACAAAATCTCTTAGCAGTTTTAATTTTCGACCTCCTACTTTCAGCTGCGACTTTTTCCAAGATGAAAAGGTGAAGTCTACATTTTGAAAGTAATTTTTGTCATCGCCTATTTTAGGAAGTCCTAAACGCTCAAATTCTTGAGCTAAATATTGTGCAGCCTTCTCATTGCCACGGGTACCCGTCTCCCTGCCTTCATAAATATCAGAAGAAAGAGTATTCAAGTGTGATCTAAGTTCGTTAGTCGTAATGGTAGAAGACAATTTGACAGAAACATCATTAAAGTCCTTATTTACAACATGTTCAGCTTCGGGGATCAATTTTCCTTTTGCAAACTGTCCAGATAAGACATTAAACGCAAAAAATAAAAACCATATAGAAATAATAAACTTCATTATTAAGAAGAACCGTTCTTAACAAAGAAAATGTATATCAGGTGTAATTTTATCGACCCTTCTCTGATGTCTGCCACCTTCAAATTCACTATTCAAAAATTGATCGACAATGTCCAGGGCCACTGATTCTTCGATAAACCGGGCCGGAAGCGCAAGGATATTGGCGTTGTTGTGCTGGCGCGTGAGCCTCCCTAACTCGGGAGTCCAGCATAGACCACAACGGATACCATTATATTTATTGGCAGTCATCGCTACGCCATTACCGCTTCCGCAAATTAGAATTGCTAATTCTACTGTTCCCGTAAGAACGTCTTTGCAGACGGGATGAACAAAGTCTGGATAATCAACAGAGTCTCCTGAGAAAGGCCCATGATCTATAATGTCAACATCCAAATTTGAAAGATGACGCTTAACTTTCTCTTTTAATTCATATCCGGCATGATCGCCACCGATTGCTATTTTATTTTTCATAGCTCGTTAATTTGGTATATTGGACGTACGATATTTGCCAAGCAATGTTTCCATTTCTTGTTTGAAGGCATCATCTCCGATTGAATTA
>JAJCYJ010000293.1 GCA_029262975.1 Saprospiraceae bacterium | reverse complement strand
TCCATGACTGATCGAGATGGGACATTTAGAGTTAACTCCAATGAAGCCTCAAAAACAGAATATTTGATGTATTCTGACAAGTCCGAACAAGTAGGAAATGCTATCTGTGGCACTACAGAGGATATGATCGTCGGTTCTGGAAATATTATAACAAAAGGTACAAACACTAAGGCTGCCGGGGACATTGTCGAAATCTATGTCGAATGTGACTATCAGCTCTTTCTGGATAAAGGAAGTTCAGCACAGGTTTCACTATATGTAACGCTACTATTTAATGAAGTGGCAGCACTCTATGCCAATGAGAATATTTTGATCAATGTCTCTACGGTAGAAGTATGGACCTCTACTGATCCATATCGCTCTATGTCGCTAAATAACGTATCAGCAATATTAGATGAATTCGGTTCTAATACTCAAAATAGTTATGATGGTCGTCTTGCCACTCTTATCATAGGAAGAGTTCCTCCTGGTAATGGTTTAGGTGGAATAGCATGGGTAGATGTGCTCTGTGATGGATATAATGCGGCCTGGACAAGCGGACCCTACAGCGTGAATTATGGTTTTGGGAGATATATCATTAATACTTATCCTAACTATTCATTAGATGTCAGCATTATGGCACATGAGATAGGACATAATTTTGGCTCTCCCCATACCCACAGCTGCACCTGGGGACCCTCTAATAATAAGGCAATTGATAATTGTCCTGGATTTACTGAAGGCGGATGTGGTCTCGTCACATCACCTACTCCCGACAGCGAATTAGGCACAATCATGAGTTATTGTAACAATGTAGATTTCACTAAAGGATTCGGTACCGAACCTGGTGCATTAGTTTATAGTAGATATGTTAATGCTTCTTGTTTAACACCAAATGAAGACCCCTGTACACATGTTAACCGAACCTATAATAACACTACAGTCTCCAGTACAGAAGTACGTGCAGATAACAATATAACCCTGCTAAACACAGTATCTCTTAGTTCAAGTGCCGTTGTAATGTGGCAAGCGGAAAATCAGTTCATAGTAAATGGAATCTTTACCGTACCGGCTAATGCAGAATTGAATATCGTCTCTGAGAATTGTAACTAATATCAGCGTTTACTCAATTATGTTGAGTGCTCTTGCGGCAGCAGACTGACTTATCAAGTTGCATTATAATGAGCCGATCAAAACGCCCATATCGATATACTAGTTTTTTTCATCTATCCATTCCATCATCAAATCTCAAATCATAGTTAATGCCATTCTTACAATTCACCTCCTAATATTTTCGTGAATTATCTTTTTACTTTCCTGTGGAGCCGAATCTTTCGAAATTATTTTGCTCAAAGTTACCTATAAGTTTACAAGTATAACCCCTGGCACAGTACAACTCAGATGTAGAAAACATTTAGGCCATTTTTATATAAAGCCATTTAGCGTTCGATCCGAAGTGTCAGCTATCATACATTAATCAGTTTATAAATCTTCTATTTGGTCTAACCACACTCGACTGACCGAGTGGAAACGGTTCTATTTGTTCTTTTAATTTCTAAAATGAAGATAAAATCATAAGAAAAGACCATCGATGCAGCGTTATATAGTCCCTGTGTATCTTATAAAAGGATGAAGTCTCCTCATACAATTAAGAAATTACAATTTCCAGATGACGAACTCATCAAGTTGTGTCATAAACAAAACAGGACTGCACAAAAGTTGCTTTTTGATAAATTTTCTGGAAAAATGATGACGATTTGTAGACGCTATGCCAGGGATCGCCATGAGGCAGAAGATTTCCTTCAGGATTCTTTTATTCGCGTATTCAAATATTTAAAGCAATATAAAAGTCAGGGATCCCTGGAGGGATGGATACGAAAAACTGTAGTTAATACCATTCTTAGAGCTATCCAGAATCGGGCGAAGTTTTTGTATACTGAATTATCTTCTTCTGAATATGAAATCACGCTTGCATCTGATGCTCTCGACATTTTGGAAAATGAGGAAATCTTATTGTTAATAGGACAACTTCCTGAAGGATATAGACTGATTTTCAATCTCTATGTTTTAGAAGGGTTTACTCATAAGGAAATTGCCGAAACACTCGGAATTACTGAAAGCACATCAAGATCACAATTAGTAAGAGCAAAGAATTCGCTTCGAAAATCATTTATCAGGCTAAATAAACTTTCAACCAATTATCATGGATCATATTGACAGGAAGATAAGAGAAAGGCTAAATAACTACAACGCTCCAATCGCAGATCACATATGGCTCGAAGTAGAACGAAGTATTGTGCCAGAAAAAAGAGAAAAAGGATTGGTATTTTTCATTCTGGGAAGTCTTCTAATCTTATTATCTGTTATCACTATTTATTATTCAAATAATAGTCAGAAAAATATTGTGGGTGAAATAACTAAATCGGAAAACATGTCATCCAGTAAAGACAGACTTTTAAATATTGCAAACTTCACCAATCCTGACGAACTAAAAGAGAGCATTAAAATCCCAATACAACCTTTGATAAGTAAAGAGACACAACCAAAATCAAATGAAGCGTTGCCATTATATTCAAATGATAAATTTTACCAAAAACATACGAGTAAGGAAGGAGCTGTAGAAAGACAAATTATAAACACTTTTCTTGAAGAAAAAACAGAGCTTGATTTATCTTCAATTACAGCAAACGAAAATTTTGATCGAAGGAGCTCAGTGTCTACTGGTTTTGTCCAAAAGATGAGAATAAAATATATTCATAACCAGGCAATCAAACCCAAGGGGCCTGAATTTTGTCCTTCAATTGGAAAAAAAGCATCACCTCCCTTCTCCATTGATATCTATTCAAGCATAGATTATCCACTAAGTTTCAGAAGTGCTGCTTCCAATGAACCGCAACAGCAATATATAAATCAAAGAAATTTTACAGAAAATTCTGTGGTTTCCTTTCACGCCGGGATAAGAGTCTCGCAACCCGTTTATAAAAATATCTCTGTTAGATTGGGATTAGAATATGCACAGATTAATGAGCGATTTCAACTTATAGATTCCGGGGCGATACGTGTTCAAACTGTTATAGATTCAATTTTTGCCCCTGATGGGACTTTGATTGACATTGCCACTAATACAATTACAGAGTCTGGTATTAGGGAAATAAACCATTATAACCACTTGAAATATTATACAATTCCTGTTACTGTAGGTATTCAAAAGAGCTTAAATAAAATGAAATTATTTATGCATGCCGGGGCTCAATTTACAGTACTCTCTTCTTATAAAGGCAAGATTCTGTCGCCACAATTATCCGCTGTAGAGATCAATTCAGACGGTACAGCAGAATTACAACCATACCGAAGTAATCTGGGCATTAACTTAGTTGGAAGTCTCGGGCTTTCATCACCATTATCAGAACATTGGTCATTACTCGTAGAACCTAATTTCAGGTATACTTTAAGATCAATTTCAAGAGGCACTTATCCTGTTAATCAAAAGTACCTGACTTTGGGTATATCGACGGGATTACGATATAATTTTTAAAATGAGATGCAGCAATACATCCTTAATCGGTATCTAATAGACAACTAAACTCATAATCATGATTTTAAAAAATTATTCAAATCTG
>JAJCYJ010000292.1 GCA_029262975.1 Saprospiraceae bacterium | reverse complement strand
ATTCCCTTTCATTTTAAAATACTATTCCTCTATCGAAGATCACCTTCAATTAGTAAAGAATCAGTCACTTAATATTCCATATAAAGGGATTGGATATGGGTTATTGCGCTATTTGAAAGAAATCGATTCAGATGCTTCGCTCGAATATCAACCAACAATAAGTTTCAATTATCTAGGAGTGTTTAACAATCTCCAAAAGGATAAAACCATGGCACCAGCCCTTTTTAACTTTTCATCGTATCCTACAGGCGCGTCCAGTAGTCAAGAAGCTGTTGCCGACCACCCAATGGGCATTACAGGAAGTGTGATCAATGACTCTTTACGTATGTCTATAAGTTATAATCAAACTAAGTTTGATTCCGACGATATCATCCTATTCAAAGAAGCTTTTGAGCAAGCACTTTCACGTATCATAGAACTTAGTTGTAAGTCTGGAATTGTAAAAGCACAATCGCAGATTATACCCAATAAATTGACACCTTCGAGGCAAGATTTTATTCATTGGAATCAGGGTCAGAGTCAGCATGTTTTTATGTTTCCAACTAGATTAGGGCTTGGTGTGAGTTATAAGCAGTTTCCAAAATTATTGCCTGACTATTCTTTGGTTGCTTTCGATTTTATAATTGACATTGAGGACGATCAAGCCCGATTAGAAACTTACTATCAACAGATAAAAAGCATTCAGCCCGAAGGGCCTTATATCTTTTTTGGTCATTCAGGAGGAGCCAACATTGCCTATGAGCTGGCGTGTTATATGGAACAAAAAGGAGAACAAATAAGTGATATTATAATGGGGGACGGAACTTTAATAAGTTCATTTCAGGAAGATGCTGATGACTCCCTGGAGATTGCAGACATAATTATAAATTTTGTTCTTGCCAATTTTTACAATAAAAACGAGGAAGAGATAGCCGAAATGAAAAATAAGGAAGTTTGGTTAGCACTTGAGGGACGAATTGTAGCATATGGCAAGTATATGAACCGGCTAGCGGAGGGGACCATTGTGCAAGCCAATATCCATCAACTTAAGGTTGAAGGAGAACGCGAGTCAGATACTAGAATGGAATGGAAAAATTACACGGAAGGTGCATTTATAGTTTATGAAGCTAAAGGGGAACACATAGATATGTTTGTTCCACCACATATAACAGCAAATGTCAGTCTAATGAATAATATTTTGAATTCTGTTCAGAAAAAACAGACTGAGTCAAGAATAGTCAATCAGATAAAAATATAATTATGCCTGGAAAAATTATAATATTGAATGGAACATCAAGCGCGGGAAAAACGTCAATTGCAGAAGGGTTTAAAAATATACTGCCTGACTTTTATCACATTAGTCTGGATTCATTTTGGGGTGGCACACCAGCCAGCTTTCATGGTTTATCTGATGACCTAGACTTACGCACAGTTGGCAGTCATGTTAAAATGTCAGAGGATAAAAAAAATGTGCTTGACATTGCATTTACACCTAAGGGTCATGTGTTTTGGAAGAGTATTCATGCTGCAATTTCTGCGTTTTGTAGCGAGCATATAAATGTGATTTATGATACTGTCATTATAGATGAGTTGACGCTTCAGTGTGTGGCGGAAGAGTTAGCGGATCATGAAGTTTATTTTATCGGAGTGCATTGCTCAGAAGAAGAAAGAGAAAAAAGGGATAAGATTCGAGGCAATAGAGGATCCAGTGCATATAAGCTTAAAGCTGACTTCATTTATAATGTGTGTGAATATGATTTTGTCGTAGACACAACCGATCAAACACCGCTTCAAACAGCGCATGAAATAGCAGAAAAGATAAATGTGGTAAGGCCTCGTGTCTTTCGACAAATTTTAAAAGTTAATCTAACTAATGGCGTAATATGAAACGAGCTATTCTATTTCCAGGTCAGGGTTCTCAATACAAAGGAATGGGAAAGCAACTTTTCCCTCAATATGCAGCGCAAACTAAAATCGCCTCTGAAATTCTTGGATATGATTTAGAGAAGCTGTGTGTTGAAGATCCTAATCGAGAACTATCTAAAACGAATTTCACACAACCTGCCTTGTATGTTGTAAACCACTTTTTGTACCAGGAACGCAAACCGGATGCTGACTATTTAATTGGGCATAGTTTAGGAGAATACAATGCCTTATTAGCTGCAGGCGCATATGATTTTGAAACAGGTTTGAAAATTGTACAGAAGAGGGGACTACTGATGGCTGAGGCGTCAGGAGGCGGTATGGCAGCTGTACTAGGGTTAAGTGCTTCAGAAGTGCAAAAAAGGTTATCCGAAGGTGGTTATGATCAAGTCGACATAGCTAATTATAATACACCCACTCAAATTGTACTTTCGGGCAAAAAAGAAGGCATCGATGATGTTATAAAAATGTTTACAAAAGAAGAGATTAGAATAATACCACTAAATGTCAGCGCGCCCTTTCATTCGAGATATATGAAATCAGCATTATCTGAATTCGCTATATTTTTAAATGATTTTACGTTTAACAAATTGAAAATTCCAGTAATATCTAATGTTACGGCTCGACCCTATAAGGATGAAGATGTTTCAGAAATGCTCAGCAATCAAATCGTAAGTTCAGTACAATGGGTCGATACGATTCGTTATTTGATGAGTCAAAATGTAAGTAATTTTCAGGAAATCGGAAGGGGTATACTAACAAGAATGGTAGATGAAATCCGTAAGAATTGTAGCCCTTTGTGCGAGGCCGATATCTCATTAAACGGGCATAAAATTGAGTCCCACATCTCTTCAGAAACCAGAAACGAAACTGAAATTAGAAATGAAGAAAGTTCTTCTTCTAAAATAGAAATATCCAAATCTTCCTTTTCGACATCGTTGGCCGATAATCGCGAAAATGGACAATCCCTTGCTAATAGTTTGGGAAGTGCAGCTTTCAGAAAAGATTACGGTATTCGGTATAGCTATGTTGCAGGTGCTATGTATGGAGGGATCGCTTCCAAGGAACTTGTTATCCGTATGGGGAAAGCAGGAATGCTATCTTTTCTGGGAACGGCAGGTATGCCCTTGGACGAAATAATTAATAGTATAGATGCCATTCAAAAAGCACTCGGTCCCGGAGCTATATATGGAATGAACTTGATTCACCATTTTGACGATCCGGAGGCTGAAATGAAAATTGTGGATATATATCTTCAAAAAGCGATAAGAAATGTTGAGGCTTCGGCTTTTATGCAAATGACAGAATCACTTGCTTATTACCATATTTCAGGTTTGACAAAACGAGATGATGGTCAAGTCCTATCTAAAAATAGAATACTCGCTAAAATATCGCGACCTGAAATAGCAGAAACCTTTATGCGTCCTGTTTCTGAAAAACTGCTCACCAGGTTGATAGATAAAGGAAAAATTACAGAAGATCAGGCAACATTAGCAAGACTTGTACCGATCAGCAACAACATATGCGTGGAAGCAGATTCTGGGGGACATACGGATCGAGGAATAGCAACAGTATTACTACCGGCCATTCAACAATTAAGAAGTGACATTCAGAAAGAGTTTAATTATGAGATACCCATTCGTATTGGACTTGCAGGAGGCATTGGTACGCCACAATCTGCGGCCAGTGCCTTCGTCATGGGTGCGGATTTTATACTTACAGGCTCTATTAATCAATGTACGATTGAGGCATCTACCAGTAGTGCTGTGAAAGATTTACTTG